>NZ_JBNHES010000004.1:0-256802 GCF_050591105.1 Methylobacterium endophyticum | reverse complement strand
GGTCGCGCCAGCGCCCGCCGCCCCGCACGCATAGGCCCGCCATGTCCATCCTGATCGACGCATCGACCAAGGTCATCTGCCAGGGCTTCACGGGGAAGAACGGCACCTTCCATTCCGAGCAGGCGCTGGCCTACGGAACGCGGATGGTGGGGGGCACCTCGCCGGGCAAGGGCGGCGCGAAGCACCTGAACCTGCCGGTGTTCGACACCGTGGCCGAGGCGAAGGAGGCCACGGGCGCCACCGCGAGCGTGGTCTACGTGCCGCCGCCGGGGGCGGCGGATGCGATCCTGGAGGCGGTGGCCGCCGAGATGCCGCTGATCGTGTGCATCACGGAAGGGATCCCGGTGCTCGACATGGTGCGGGTGAAGCGCGCTCTGACCGGCTCGAAGTCGCGGCTCGTCGGGCCGAACTGCCCCGGCATCGTCACGGCGGGGGAATGCAAGATCGGGATCATGCCGGCCAACATCTTCCGTCCGGGCAAGGTCGGGATCGTGTCGCGCTCCGGCACGCTGACCTACGAGGCGGTGTTCCAGACCACGAATGCCGGGCTCGGCCAGACCACGGCGGTGGGCATCGGCGGCGACCCGGTGAAGGGCACCGAGTTCATCGACATGCTGGAGCTGTTCCTGGCCGACGACAAGACCGACGCCATCGTGATGATCGGCGAGATCGGCGGCTCGGCGGAGGAAGAGGCGGCGCAGTTCCTGGCCGACGAGGCCAAGCGCGGGCGGAAGAAGCCGATGGTGGGCTTCATCGCCGGCCGCACGGCCCCTCCGGGCCGCCGCATGGGGCACGCCGGCGCCATCATCTCCGGCGGCAAGGGCGGCGCCGAGGACAAGATCGAGGCCATGCAGCGCGCAGGCATCACCGTCTCCCCCTCCCCCGCAAGGCTCGGCTCAACCCTCCTCGACGTCATGAAGGGCTGAACAACGCGCCACGACGCGGATACCGGGACGCTGACAGTCCCGCCGGAGCGATCCGGCGGGATTTTTCATGTCCGGCGGGGGTTTTCGTGCCCCACCACACCGACGCCGGGATGCCCCGCGCCCATTCTCCTCATCGGCACCACGACGATCGTGGAGAGGAGGGCGCCATGTCCGGTTCCGTGAAGCAGAAATCCGTTATCCCGATGTCCGTTCTCGCCGTCGCGGCGATCCTTTGCGGGTCGGCGGCCCAGGCGGCGCCCCCCGCCTTCTGCAAGAACTACGCGAACCGCGCCGTCTGGCAGTACAAGGTCATGCGCTCGACGCCGAGCTGCCAGCAGCCGCCGAGCAACTTCTGGCACGCCGACCGCACCCTGCATTTCGAATGGTGCCTCACGGCCCACCCGCATGCGGTCAACTACCAGTCCCACGAGCGCGACTCGCAGCTCTCCGCCTGCAACCCCAGCTACGGCGACTGACGGCGGCGCTTGGCGCATGGCCCGACATGCAGAAGGCCCGGCTCGCTCGCGCAAGCCGGGCCTTCCTTTTTATCGCAGCGCCTCGCGGCGCGGCGGTCTCAGTGCGCCGGAGCGGTGGACAGGCCCGTGGCCGGCTTGGTGTAGGCCTGGCGCATGGGCTTGAGGACGAACACCGCCATCAGGGCCGCGATGATGTTCAGGGCCGCCGCCGCCAGGAACACCGCGTGCCAGCTTCCCGTCATGGTGGTGAGGATGCTGGAGAAGGGCACGATCAGCGCGGCCGTCCCCTTGGCCGTGTAGAGCAGGCCGGCGTTGGTGGCGGCGTACTTGGAGCCGAAGGTGTCGCCGCAGGTGGCGGGGAACAGCGAGTAGATCTCGCCCCAGGCGAAGAACACCAGGCCCGTGAGGATCACGAACATGAACGGATCCTGCCCGAAGACGCTGAGCAGGTAGATGCCGACGCCCTCGATGCCGAAGGACAGGAACATGGTGTTCTCGCGGCCGATATGGTCGGAGACCCAGCCGAAGAACGGCCGCGTCACGCCGTTGAGCACGCGGTCGATGGTGGCGGCGAAGGTGAGCGCCGGGAGCGTGATGCCGAGCAGGCTGACGGGGGTGTCGATGATGTGGAAGTCCTTGGCGATGGGGCCGAGCTGGGCCGTCGCCATCAGGCCGCCGGCGGCCATCATCACGAACATGGCGTACATCACCCAGAAGATCGGCGCGCGCACCATCTCGCCGGGGGTGAAGTCGCGCTTGCTCTGGCTGACCTTGGCCACCGTCGGCACCTCGCCCTTCTTCGGGGCGACGAGGAACAGCGCCAGCAGCATCACGATCGCGCCCTGGCCGATGCCGAAGTAGAAGAACGCCGACTCGTAGCCGTAGTTCTTGATCATCGCCTGGATCGGCACGACGGTCAGCGCCGAACCGGCACCGAAGCCCATGGCGGTGAGGCCCGCGGCGAGACCGCGGCGATCGGGGAACCACTTCAGCGAGTTGCCGACGCAGGTGCCGTACACCGCTCCGGCGCCCGTGCCGCCGATGGCGGCGGCGACGTAGAGCATGGTGAGCGAGTCGGCATAGGAGTTCAGCACCCAGCCGATGGCGCAGAGCAGGCCGCCGACGAGCGCCACGATGCGCGGGCCGTACTTGTCGACGAACCAGCCCTCGACCGGGACGAGCCAGGTCTCGGTGACGACGAACATGGTGAAGGCGACCTGGATCGCGGCCCGGTCCCAGCCGTGACGCTCCTGGATCGGGTTCACGAAGAACGTCCAGCCGTACTGCATGTTGGCGATCATGCACATGCAGACGATGCCGAAGACGAGCTGCAGCCAGCGGTTCGTGGGGGCCCCCTCGCGGGCCGGTACCCCGGTCTGTGACATTGGCGTTTCTCCTGGTTTCGTTCTTATCGAAATTTCTTACGCGCAGACGCGCCAGCCCGCCACGGACGTGCCGGGGTTCCCCAAACACCGCCGCCGAGGCTTCGACACAAAAAGCGCCCGGTCGACGGTATACCAGAATTATGTTGCGCTGTATTTCGTGTCGCTGTCAATCGGCTGGCGCGGACGCCCACCCATATTCGTCACGCGTCCGTGAGGAGCCCGCGCATCGGCGAAGACCTGCCCCTCGCGCACGAGTACTCTCGCCATGCGAGGATCATCGCGAGGTAGACTGTCGAGACCGCTACATGTTGCGCCGCACCACTGCGGGGTGCGCATGAGCCGGATCGCCTCCGACCGCTCCACCCGGCGCCGGCGGGAACCCTTCAGGTTGCGCCGGAGACGAGTTGACAAGCGGTATCTTGCATACCACCGTCCGAAAGATTGTCGAGGAGCGTGTCCGCGACGCCCGCCGCGCCGTGCCGCGCGGGGAGAGAGGCGCCCGGCGCGCGTCTCGACGGCGTGCGCGGCGCGGGATATTCCGCAATTCAGAACAGGACGGCCACGAAGCCGTCCCGACCCATGGGCGGCGAGGTTCGAGTGATCGGCATGATGAAGAGCGACCCATTCAGCATCAAGCCGATCGTCGCGAATTCCAGTCTTCGCACGCTCGCCTACGAGGCGCTGAAATCCGCCATCACCAACATGGACATCTACGGCCGCCCGGACGAGGTGCGCCTCGACGAGCGCAAGCTCTCGCAGGATCTGGGCGTCAGCCGCACGCCCGTGCGCGAGGCGCTCACCGTGCTGGAGCAGGAGGGCTTCGTCCGCTCGGAGGCGCGGCGCGGGGTGTTCGTCATCAAGAAGACCAAGCAGGAGATCGTGGGCATGATCCACGCCTGGGCGGCGCTGGAGGCCATGGCGGCGCGGCTCGCCTGCGAGCGCGCCACGGACGCGCAGCTCGGCTCCCTGCGCAAGACCTTCCCCGAGTTCTACGAGGGCAAGCCCGCCGAGCATATCGACGAGTACTCGGACGCCAATATCCGCTTCCACCAGACGATCATCGCGCTGGGGCAGTGCGAGGTCATCAAGGACCTGTCGAGCAACCTGCTCATGCATGTGCGCGGCATCCGCAACACGGCGCTGCGCCAGGGCGACCGGGCCGAGAAGTCGATCCGCGAGCATGTCGAGATCATCGAGGCGCTCGAGGCCCGCAAGGCCGACGTGGCCGAACGCCTGGTGCGCGATCACGGCCTCGGCCTCGCCGCGCATGTGAACCGCTACGGCGACTACCTGGAGTAGGCCCGGCGCGGGCGCGTGCGCCGGCGCAGACGACGGCGCCCTCCCTTCCGTCCGACATGACTCGAAGCCGTGCGCCCGCCCTGGCCGCACGGCTTTCGCCGTTCCGGGGCCGATCCATGCGCCGGGCTCATGCTTGGCATGTGGTGTCTGGCATACCAAATGGCAGCACATCATGCGATCTATTGCATCGCAACATGCTCATGGGAGCCAGCGATGTCCGTGATGTCCCTTCTGCCCCTCCTCGTCGCCTTCGTCGGCATGCAGGCCCTTCTCGTGGTCAAGGTCGCCGACCGGATCACCGACGGCGCCAGCCCCTCCGATTCGCGTGGCCACTACCAGACCGCCGGCGGCCGCTACTTCGGCGTCGCCTGAGCGGATCCCGCCTGCCCGCCTTTCGAGCAGGCAGGACAAGAGACATGCGCCGGCCGCGGCCTTCGGGCCACGGCGAGGCGCCTCGCGCGCCGGTTGTGCCGCGAACTCGCGAATCAGGGTGTACGACGCGGTGATCCCGGTGCATCAATCGGGGCGACCGCTTCCCGTCGCGTAGAGTTCGTAAGTGGATGACGCAGGACGCCTTCGTTCTCCTCGTCACCGATAGCGTCGACCGCACGCGGCTTCTGGCGCGTGGCATCGAGCGCGTGCTGCCCTGCCGCTACGCCACGCCGGACGACCGTTTCCCGTCCGACCGGCCTCTGCTCGTCGTGGTGGACGTCGACACCGAGCGCCCCGAGAACGCCGCCTGCGCGGAGGCCCTGATCCGCCGCGCGCGGACCGGCGGCATCGCCTGCCTGCACCTCTCGCGCGACGCCAAGATGTCGGCCTCCCGCGCCGATGCCCCCCTCCTGCGGGTCATGGCCGCCGGCGCCGCGCGCGCCACGGTCTTCGCCGCCATGCTGGAGATGATCGATCTCGGCACGCGGGCCTGGGTGGCGCGCAAGCGCCGCCTCGAGGCGCGCGCGAGCAAGGCGACCGGCATCGTCACCCGGCTCTTCGACACGGCCGGAGCCGGACGCCCCCTGTCTTCGGACGAGGCCGACAGCGGCACCGACGCCGTGATGGAGGCGGTGTCGGATGTGGGCATCCGCTCCTGGCTCGACATCGTCTGGAAGCACGACGCGCTGGTCTACCAGCACACCTTGAGCGTGGCCGGCTTCGCCGCCGCCTTCGGCGCGCAGATCGGCCTGTCCGGCGCCGATCGCCACCGCCTCGCCAAGGCCGCCCTCCTCCACGACATCGGCAAGTCGCGCATCCCCGTCGAGATCCTGAACAAGCCCGGCCCCCTCGAAGGGGAGGAGGCGCGCATCATGCGCACCCATGCCGCGCTCGGGGCCGACCTCCTGCTGGCGCAGGGCGGCTTCGATCCGGCGGTGATCGACGTGGTGCGCCATCATCACGAGAAGCTCGACGGCAGCGGCTACCCGGACGGGCTCGCCGGCGACGCCATCGCCGATCTCGTGCGCATCGTGACCCTGTGCGACATCTTCTCGGCGCTGACCGAGCGGCGCCCCTACCGTCCCCCCATGAGCGCGACGCAGGCCGTCTCGATCATGACCGGCATGCGCGGCCAGCTCGACCGCTCCCTGATGCACGGCTTCGCGCCGGTGATCGCCGCCACGCAGACGGAATGGGCCTGACGGGCGCGAGTGTTCGCGGGCGCCCCCAAATATAGGAGCCGTCATCGCGCGAATCGCCGCCGGGGCGCGACTGAAAAGACCCCGACCCGGACCAATAGACGCAGGGCTTTACCTTAATTTTGCCGACCTTCTCGCCGCAGTGCGGCATGGTGGGCCGCTGCTGAAATCGGTGCTATGCTGCACTGCCTTCCATGCCGTGGAAGAGGTCGGCGGAGCTGACTGGCGGCGACGACCGGAGACCGGGCTTGCTGAAGACGAGAGCGAATCAGGCCGCCGGGAGCGAGGTGCCCACCCCGCTCGACGAGGCCATGCGCAGGATCAGGCCCGCCTTCCTGCATCTGTGCCTGTTCAGCGCCCTGATCAACCTGCTCGGCTTCTCGACGATCGTCTTCGGCATGCAGGCGATCGACCGCGTGATGACGACCCGCAGCGTCGAGACCCTCTACGCGCTGACGGGCCTGTTCATCGTGGCCGCCGGGCTCGGCGCGGTCCTGCGCAGCCTGCGCTCGTCGATCCTGCGGCGCCTCGGCATCACCTTCAACGACGTGGTCGCCGAGAAGATCTACGACGCGAGCTACTACACCTCGCTCCAGACCGGGCGCCTCGACAGCATCCGCATGTTCCACGACTTCGAGACCGTGCGGGACTTCTCGACCGGACCGTCCCTCGCGTCGCTGCTCGATTTTCCCTGGATGCCGCTCTACATCGTCGCGGCGTTCCTGATCCATTTCTGGGTCGGCGTGATCCTGGTGATCGCCGTCCTCGTCGTGTGCCTGCTGCTCCTCATCGGCGACATCTCCAACCGCACCAACAGCCGGCAGGACGCCGAGTTCAACGCGCGCAGCGACCGGGTGCGCGACACCGCCTTCAAGGAGGCGGAGACCATCCATGCGATGGCGATGCTGAAGGGGTTTCGCGCGCGCTGGCTGGAGACCTACAAGGTCGGCCAGGCGTGGCGCCTGGCGGTCAACCATCATGCCGAGTCCGTCGGCAGCGTCCTCAAGCTCCTGCGCAGCCTGCTGTCCTTCGGCATGGTGCTGGTGAGCGCGCTGCTGGTCATGCAGGGCGAGGCGAGCGCGGGCTCTATGATGGCCACCATGATGATCGCCGGGGCCTGCCTCGGTATCGGACAGGCGGCGATCGGGCGCTGGCCGGTCTTCCTCCGGGCACGGCAGGCCTATGGGCGCATCCAGCGTACCTTGCAGTCGCTGGAGGCCGACGCGAACCGTCTCACCCTGCCGAAGCCCGCCGGCCATCTCGATGTCAGGAACCTGGCGATGGCGGCCCCCGGCGCCAATCGCTTCATCATCTCGCAGGTGAGCTTCGCGTTGCCTGCGGGGTCGGCGATGGGGGTGATCGGGCCGAGCGGGGCCGGCAAGTCCACCCTGGTCCGGGCGCTCGTCGGAATCTGGCCTCCCACCCACGGAACCGTCCGCCTCGACGGCGCCGAGATGCACCACTGGGACGCCGACCTCCTCGGCCTCCATCTCGGATATCTCCCCCAGAACGTCGAGCTGCTGTCCGGCACCATCGCCGAGAACATCGCCCGCTTCGGACAGGTCGACGACGACGCCGTGCTCGAGGCCGCAAAGCTCGCCGGCGTCCACGACGTCATCCAGGGACTGCCCCAGGGCTACAACACCCAGGTCGGAGAGGGCGGGAACGCGCTGTCCGGCGGACAGAGGCAGCGCGTCGGCCTCGCCCGCGCCCTCTACGGAAACCCCGCGCTCATCGTCCTCGACGAGCCCAACTCGAACCTCGACGCCATCGGAGAGACAGCCCTCGCCGAGGCCCTCAGGGCCATGAAGGAGCGCGGCACCACCTGCATCCTCATCACCCACAAGGCCAACATCCTCAAGATGGTCGATTTCGTCCTCGTCCTGAAGGACGGAACCATGTCCGCCTTCGGACCCCGAGACACCGTCCTCGCCCCGGCCGGAATCCCCTCCATCCCGCCCCCACCCGCAAACCCACAGATCCAGCCACGACGCACCGACACAGGAGACGCCGCATGACGGCGCTCGCTCGGATCGAGACGGCCAAGGCCCTGGTGCGCGTGGCCAGGCGCGACGCGGCGCGGCGCACGCCCCTCGTGGAGGCGCTGGCGCGGGAGCGGATGGCCTATCTGCACGCGGCCATCATCAGCATGTTCATCGGCGCCACGGTGGTCGCCGGCAGCATCTTCTTCGAGCAGGTCAACGACCGCGTCCTGCCGCACAAGAGCTACACGACCCTCTGGATCCTGTTCGCGGTGCTGGTAGTGCTGCTCGTCATCGGCGCCTACCTGAACAAGCAGCGCGACCATATCCTGGAGCGGGTCTCGATCCGGGTCGACGCCGCCCTGCGCCCGGCGCTGTTCGAGGCCTATATCCGCTCCCGCTTCGACACCCAGGTCGAGAACGCGGCCACCGGCCTCGACGACCTCGACCGGCTGCGCGTCTTCCTCGCCGGGCGCGGCCTCTCGGCGCTCTACGACATGATCCCGGTGCCGGCCTACCTCGCCGTGTGCTTCGCCATGCATCTCTGGCTCGGCGTCTTCGTCACCGGCGCCCTGGTGACGGTGATGCTGCTCGCCATCGTCACCGTCGGCCTGCGCACCCGCCACGAGAACGCCCAGCGCGCCCTGACGAAATCGAAGGGCGACATGCTGCTCTCGACCTTCCTCAACATCGAGGCGATCCAGGCGCTCGGCATGCGCCAGACCTTCCGCGAACGCTGGGTCAGCCATCATCGCCGCAACCTCGTCACCGGCGCGGCGTCCGAAGACCGGCTGATGCCCTTCGACACCCTGCTCAACTTCATGATCACGGCCACCGGCGGCCTGACCATCGCGGTGGGCGCCTATTTCGGGCTTCTCGGCGAGATCTCCCCCGGCAACGTGATCGGCTGCATGCTGCTCTCGGCCAAGCTCGTGCAGCCCATCGGCCTGCTCACGGCGGAATGGGGCTTCTTCCTGCGCGCGATGCATTCCTACGAGAACCTGCAGGAGCTCTTCCGCTCGGCGGAGCGCCACAGAAGGCCGACCCGTGCCGACCTGCCGCGTCCGACGGGTCTCCTGGAGGTCGACGACCTCGCCATGGCCGCCCCCCGGACGAACCGCTTCATCATCTCGCAGGTGAGCTTCGCGTTGCCTGCGGGATCGGCGATGGGGGTGATCGGGCCGAGCGGGGCGGGCAAGTCCACCCTGGTCCGCGCGCTCGTCGGAATCTGGCCTCCCACCCACGGAACCGTCCGCCTCGACGGCGCCGAGATGCACCACTGGGACGCGGACCTCCTCGGACTCCATCTCGGATATCTCCCCCAGAACGTCGAGCTGCTGTCGGGCACCATCGCCGAGAACATCGCCCGCTTCGGGGAGGTCGACGACGACGCCGTGCTCGAGGCCGCAAAGCTCGCCGGCGTCCACGACGTCATCCAGGGACTGCCCCAGGGCTACAACACCCAGGTCGGAGAGGGCGGGAACGCGTTGTCCGGCGGACAGAGGCAGCGCGTCGGCCTCGCCCGCGCCCTCTACGGAAACCCCGCGCTCATCGTCCTCGACGAGCCCAACTCGAACCTCGACGCCATCGGAGAGACCGCGCTGGCCGAGGCCCTCAGGGCCATGAAGGAGCGTGGCACCACCTGCATCCTCATCACCCACAAGGCCAACATCCTCAAGATGGTCGATTTCGTCCTCGTCCTGAAGGACGGAACCATGTCCGCCTTCGGACCCCGCGATACCGTCCTCGCCCCGGCCGGAATCCCCTCCATCCCGCCCCCACCCGCAAACCCCCAGATCCAGCCACGACGCACCGACACAGGAGACGCCGCATGACGACCACCGCGATCGCGCTCCGCCCGCCCGAGGTGAAGGACGATTGGCGCAAGCCCGTCCTCGCCGCCTATCTCGTGATCCTGGCCTCCTTCGGGGGCGCCGCCGGCTGGGCCTCGGTGGCCAAGGTCGCCAGCGCCGCGATCTCGCCGGGCGTGGTGATGGCGCAGTCGAACAAGAAGAGCGTCCAGCACCTCGAAGGCGGCATCGTGCGCGAGATCCTGGTGCGCAACGGCGACCAGGTGGTGGAAGGCCAGCTCCTGATGCGCCTCGACGACACCCAGGCGCGCGCCTCCCTCGACACCGTGCGCAACCAGCGGGCCGTCGCCCTGATCCAGGAGGCGCGGCTGCTTTCCGAGCGCGACGGCAAGGACAGGATCGAGCTGCCCGACAGCCTCAAGGACCGCGCCGACGATCCCGTGGTGAAGCGCGCGCTGGCCGACCAGACCGCCAGCCAGCGCGAGCGCGCCTCATATCTGCGCTCGCAGACCGACACGCTGAACGCCCGGATGGCGCAGTCCGAGCAGGAGGTGAAGGCGCTCAAGAACGACGCGAACGCGGCGCGCGACCAGATCGCCACCATCGACCAGGAGCTGCCCGGCCTGAAGGGGCTGCTCGCCAAGCAGCTCGTCGCCGTCACCCGCGTCACCACCCTGGAGCGCGAGAAGGCGCGCCTCCAGGGCCTCTACGACCGGGCCGTCTCCGACGCCGCCAAGGCCGAGGGCGCCATCGCCGAGACCAAGTTCCAGATCGTGCAGGTGCGCCAGCAGTTCCTCCAGCAGGTCGGCACCGACCTGATCGACACCCGCAAGAACCTCTCCGACCTCCAGGAGAAGGAGAACGTCGCCCGCGACGTGCTCGCCCGCGGCGCCGTCGTCGCGCCCAAGACCGGCATCGTGCAGGCGCTGAAGGTCTTCACCCTCGGCGCCGTCATCAAGCCGGGCGACACCATCCTCGACATCGCCCCCACCGGCGACGAGCTCACGGTGGGCATCCAGATCCCGCCCGCCGAGATCGACGCCGTGGCCGAGGGGCTGAAGGCCGAGATCCGCTTCCCGACCTTCCACTCCCGGCGGGTGCCGAAGATGTTCGGCAAGGTCCGCTCGGTCTCCTACGACCGCACGCAGGACCCCAACGACCAGCGGACCTACTATTTCCAGGGCGAGGTAGTGGTCGACAAGGACACCATCCCCGACGAGATCCGCGACAGCCTCAAGCCCGGCATGACGGCGGACGTGATCATCACCACCGGCGAGCAGACGCCGCTCGACTATTTCCTCGGCCCGCTCTTCGACCGCGTCAGCCGCGGCCTGCGCGAGAAATAGGCACGGGCGGGAAGGGGGCACGATGCTCGACGGGGACATCCACGTCTCGGGCTCGGAGGGCCTGATCACCGGCTGGCTGCGCGCGGCCGAGAGCGACGGCCCGCGCATCGCGCTGATCGTGCCCGAGGGGCGGGCGCCGATCCGGGTGATCGCCGACGCCTTCCGGCCGGACCTGTTCGAGAACGGCGAGGGCCACGGCCATTACGGCTTCCTCGCCCGCTTCCGGGCGCGCGACCTGCGCGGCACCCGCCGCATCCTGCTCGTGGACGAGGAGACCGGCGGAATCGTCTCGGAGACCGATCCCGGCCCCCTCGACGAGGGCGGCGGCGAGGCCGCGCTGAACGTCGAGCAGCTCATCGCCAAGCCCGCGCACTGGACCACGCGCCAGCTCTCGGCGCATGCGGGCAATCTCTGCGTCGAGGAGACGCTGGCGGCCCTCGGGCCGCGCACCTTCGTCGACCGGGTGGCCCGCTACGTCTTCGGCACGGAGCCCGACCGGGGCAGCCTCGCGGGGCTCGTCACCGCCATCGAGGCGCGCCGGCTCACCGGAACCCAGGCGTTCCGGGCCATGATCGAGACGGCGGAGAGCCTGCACGGGGGCCCGAGGGAGCTGCCCGGCGTGCACGAGGGCCTGTATCCGTTCTTCAAGGAAACCGGTCCAGGGTAACATTAATTCGAATCGGCACTCATCCTGCACGGGCGGATGACTGTATAACGCGCGGCGCCTCGACAGAGCGGAGCTTTACGACGTGATTACGCCCATCATCCTGTGCGGTGGCTCCGGGACGCGGCTGTGGCCCTCCTCGCGCGAGAGCATGCCCAAGCAGTTCACGCGCCTCGTGAGCGAGCAGGCCTCGACCTTCCAGGAGACGGCCCGGCGCGTCACCGACGGCGCCACCTTCGCCAAGCCCGCCGTCCTCACCCATAGCGACGCCCGCTTCATCGTCGCCGAGCAGCTCTCCGAGGCCGGCGTCAAGGCCGACATCCTGCTGGAGCCCGAGCGGCGCGATTCGGCCGCCGCCGTGGCGGTCGCCGCCGTCCATGCCGCCAAGCACGACCCGCAAGGGGTGGTGATGATCCTCGCCGCCGACCACGTCATCGGCGACACCAAGGCCTTCGTCGCCGCCGCGCGCGCCGCCGCCATCGGCGCCAAGGCCGGCTACATCATGACGCTCGGCATCGAGCCGAGCGCGCCCTCCACCGCCTACGGCTATATCCGGCGCGGCAGCACCCTCGGCGAGGCGCCCGGCGCCTACACCGTGGAGCGCTTCGTCGAGAAGCCGGACCAGGGCGGCGCCGAGCGCCTGATCGCCGAGGGCGCCCTGTGGAACTCCGGCTACTTCCTGTTCCGCGCCGACGTGATGATCGCGGAGCTCGAGGCGCATGCCCCCGACGTTCTGCGCGCGGCGAAGGCCGCCTACGAGGAGGCCCAGCGCGACCTCGATTTCGTGCGCCTCGACGCGGCCGCCTTCGGCCTCGCGCCGAAGACCTCCATCGACTACGCGGTGATGGAGCGCACCGCCCATGCCGGCGTGCTGCCGGTGTCCTTCTCGTGGTCGGATGTCGGCACCTGGGACGCGGTCTGGCAGGTGCTGCCGCGCGACGGCTCGGGCAATGCGCTCCGCGGCCGGGTCGAGGTGCTCGATACCGAGAACAGCCTCGTCCACAGCGAGGGCGAACAGGTGACCACCGTGGTCGGGCTCTCCGACGTCGTCGTGGTGACGACGCCGGACGCCGTGCTGGTCACGTCGAAGGCCAATTCCGGCTCGGTCAAGGATCTGGTCTCGACGCTGCGCGCAAAGTCCTACCCGGAGGCCGACGCGCACCGGCGCATGTACCGGCCCTGGGGCTGGTATCAGCGCATCGACATCGGCGAGCGCTTCCAGGTGAAGCGCATCATGGTCACGCCCGCCGGCCGGCTCTCGTTGCAGAAGCACTTCCACCGGGCGGAGCACTGGGTGGTGGTGAAAGGCACGGCCGAGGTCACGATCAACGACCGCGTGGTGCTCGTGCACGAGAACGAGGCGGTCTACCTGCCGATCGGCTCGATGCACCGCCTCACCAACCCCGGCAAGATCCCGCTGGAGCTGATCGAGGTGCAGGTCGGCTCCTACACCGGCGAGGACGACATCATCCGCGTCGAGGACATCTACGGCCGCTGATCGCGCGCTCCCCGAATCGGGAAAGGGCCGGATCGCTCCGGCCCTTTTTTCATGCGCGATCGCTACTTGCCCGAGAGCAGCGGCGACCAGGTCGGGTCGGAGGCGTAGGAGGGCGTCGGCACCGGCTGTTCCACGCGGCCGGTGATGTCGACCATGTAGAGCTTGCCGCCGCCCTGGCCGCCGGGATCGCGGAAGAAGGTCACGTACTGGCCGTTCGGCGAGAAGGTCGGCCCCTCGTTGTGGAAGCCCTCCGTCAGCACGCGCTCGCCCGAGCCGTCGGGCTTCATCACGCAGATGGCGAAGCCCCCCTTGCGCTGGCGGGTGAAGGCGATGAGGTCGCCGCGCGGCGACCAGGCCGGCTGCGAGGCCGAGCCCTCGCCGAAGGAGATGCGGTGCGGGTTCGCGCCGTTCGCGCCCATCACGTAGATCTGCTGCGAGCCGCCGCGATCCGACTCGAACACGATCTGCGCGCCGTCCGGCGAGTAGGTCGGCGAGGTGTCGATGGCCATGCCGTTGGTGATCGGGGTCTGCGCCTTCGAGGCGAGGTCCATGGCGACGATGTCGGCGTTGCCGCCCTGCTGGACGCTCATCACCAGCTTGCGCCCGTCCGGCGAGAAGCGGGGGCTGGCGCTCATCGAATCGACGTTGCCGAGGTTCTGCCGCGAGCCGGTCTCGAGGTTGATGACCTGCACGCGCGGCTGGTGGCCCGTGGCCTGGGCCATGAAGGCGATGTCCTGGGTCGCAGGCGAGTAGCGGGGCGCCACCACGGACAGCTCGCCGGTGGTCAGCGCGCGCACGTTGGCGCCGTCCTGGTCCATGACCATCAGGCGCTTGCGGCGGTTCTCCTTGGGGCCCGACTCGTCCACGAAGGCGATGCGGCTGTCGAACCAGGGCCCGAGGCCGGTGATCTTGGTATAGACCGAATCCGAGACCAGATGGCCGGTGCGCCGCGCGTTGGCCGGATCGGTGGCGTATTGCTGGCCCGTCATCTGCTGGCCCGAGGTGACGTCCCAGAGCCGGAACTCGACCTTGAGGCGGCCGCCGTCGCCGCGCGAGACGCGCCCCGTCACGAGCCCCTGCACGCCGGTGGCGCGCCACGCCTCGAAGTTCGGGGCGGCGTCGAAGGGCGGCGTTTCCGGGAAGCGCGACTTCTCCAGGGGCGTGAAGTAGCCGGAGCGGCGCAGGTTGTTCGTCACCACGCTCGACACGAGCCCGCCAAGGCTCGGATCTCCCGCGAAATCCGCCACCGCGATGGGCATCGGCTGGAAGGCGCCGCCGCCGATGCGCAGCTGGAGCTGGGCGGAGGCCGGCGTCGCCGCCGCGCAGGTGAGGGCGAGGGCGGTAAGCGCCGCCGCGAGGCCGCGCCGGGTGAGATGCATCGTCGTCATGATCGTTTCCGGAGAGGGAGAGGGGTCCGGGTGAGAGTTCCCTCCCCCCTTGCGGGGAGGGATCAAGGGTGGGGGTGGTGCCGAAAGGATCGCGCCATGTCCGGCACCACCCCCACCTCCAACTCCTTCCCGCAAGGGGGAGGAGGGCGCGTCACGCGCTTCGACGTCAGGTCGCCGAGAACTCGAACTCCGCGTTGATGGCCTTCCAGTCGTTGTAATAGGGCGCGTATTGCGCCGGAATCTTGTAGGGCGCGCAGCGGCGCACCGCCCTCAGCGCGGCCTGCGCGATGGACTGGTCCACGGCGCTGGCGCCGCCGCGCATGATGCGCGGCTCGGTCGAGAGCGATCCGTTCGGGTTCAGCCGGATGTCGAGCATCGGCAGCACCACCCCTTGCGCGGCGCCGGGGGGCGCCGAGTAGCAGCGCTCGATCTGCTGCTGGAGCATGCCGACGAGGGCGTCGCGCAAGCTGGGCGACAGCCGCTGCGAGGTGCCGGTGGCCGCGCCCAGCGCCGCCACCTTCTGGACCTCGTGCCCGGTTGCGCCCGTCGATTGCGAGGGCACCTTCGAGGCGAGCAGGGACTTGATGTCGCCCGCGTTGAACTTGTCGGCGAGCTCGGCCTGCTTGCGGGCCTTGGCCTCCGCGTCGGCCTTCGCCTTGGCATCGGCGACCGCCTTGGCCTTCGCCTTCGCGGCGGCCTCAGCCTTGGCCTTGGCGGCCGCTTCCGCCTTCTCGCGCTCCGCCTCCGCCTTCTCCTCGGCGATCTCCTTCTGGCGCTCGGCCTCCGCCGCCTTGGCCTTGGCGTCCGCTTCGGCCTTCGCCTTGGCGTCGGCCTTGGCTTTCGCCTCCGCCTTGGCCTTGGCCGCTTCCGCCTTGGCCTTCGCTTCGGCGGCCTCGGCCTCCGCTTCCTGGCGCTCGATCAGCTTGTCGAGCTGCTCGCGCTTCTCGGCCTCCGCCTTGGCGGCTTTCTCGGCGGCCGCCTTTTCCGCGGCCTTGGCGGCGGCCTTTTCAGCAGCGGCGGCCTTGGCGGCGGCTTCGGCCTTGGCAGCCTCGGCCTTCTCCTGGGCCTGCTTGGCGGCCTTGGCCTCCACGACGGGATCCGGCAGCTCGGAGCGCAGGGGGATCTCGTCGACGCTGGCGATCTTCATCTGCGCGGGCCGCGTGGGGGCGGCCGGCTTGTCGAGCTTGGCGTTCTCGGGCTCGCGGTCCTCGATGGTGTCGGCCTTGCGGTCGGCGCGCGGGGTCGCGTTCGGCATGGGCTTGTCGGCCTCGCGCACGCCCTTGGTCAGCTCGGAGAACTGCTGCTCGGTCATCACCTCGACGGGCACGCCCTCCTGCGCCTCCGGCAGGGCCGGCGCCGCGACCGTGAACAGCGCGAAGGCCAGCGCGCCGACATGCACGGCGGCCGAGATCCAGACGCCCGGTTCCCTGTGGTCGAAGCGGTCGAGCACGCGCATCGCCGCTACCGCTCGTCCGGCGCCGTCACCAGGGCGACCTTCTTGAAGCCGCCCCCGGTCACGATCGCCATCACCTGCGCCACCCGGCCGTAATCGACGCGCTTGTCGCCGCGCACGAAGACCCGCTCCTCGAAGCCCGATTTCGACGCGTCGGTGAGCTTGGGGACGATGCTGTCGTCGCTGAGCTCGTCCTCACCGAGGAAGACCTGGCCTGTCTGGCGGATCGAGAGCGTCACCGGCTTGGTGTCGGAGTTGAGCGGGCCCGCCTTCGATTGCGGCAGGTCGAGGGGCACGCCCACCGTCATCATCGGCGCGGCCACCATGAAGACGATGAGCAGCACCAGCACGACGTCGATGAACGGCGTCATGTTGATCTCGTTGATGGGCGAGCCGCGCCGTCCGCGCCGCCGCCGCTTGCCGCCGCCGTTGGAGCCTGCCTGAGCCATGCTCATGTCGAACGATCCTCCTCAGGCGGCGAGCGAGAGACGCTCGTCGATCTGGCGGGAGAGGATGGCGGAGAACTCGTCCGCGAAGCCTTCGAGCCGCGACTGCTGCTTGGCCACGGTGGCCTGGAGCTTGTTGTAGGCGAGCACGGCGGGAATCGCCGCGAACAGGCCGATGGCGGTGGCGAAGAGCGCCTCCGCGATGCCCGGCGCCACCACCGCCAGCGAGGTGTTCTTGGAGGCCGCGATGGAGGTGAAGGCGGTCATGATGCCCCAGACCGTGCCGAACAGGCCGATATACGGGCCCGCCGAGCCGATGGAGGCGAGGAACAGCAACTTCGAATCGAGCCGCTCGACCTCGCGCTGGATGGTCACGTCGAGCACCTTGTCGATGCGCTGCGAGAGCGACTGGATCTGCCGGCCCGAGCCCTCGAAGGAGCGCTTCCACTCGCGCATGGCGGCGACGAAGAGCGCGGCCAAGCCGGTGGCCGGGCGGTCGTTGAAGGAGCGGTAGAGTTCTTCCAGCGAGCGGCCGGACCAGAACGCATCCTCGAACGCGTCCATCTCCTGCTTGGTGCGGCGGAAGAGCAGCGTCTTGTCGACGATGATCGACCAGCACCACACGGAGGCGCCGAGCAGGCCGAGCATCACGATCTTCACGACGAAATGCGCCTGGAGGAAGAGCCCGAGCAGCGTCATATCGGCTACGGGCTGGGCAGCCTGCATGGCGTCGGCTGGGTTCATGGCAGGCGGCCCTCGGCTGAAATCCTGGCGCGGTCCTCGCGGACGCCACAGCGGGATCCTCGCTTTCGCGACAAAATCTGCGAGCGATATCAGAGCTATCGCGGGCGAATCTGTCGAAAGTAAGGGCCGCGCTTGCACTGCGGCATGGCGGGTGTCCGCGGCGGAGTTAAGGCCCGCCTACGGTTAACAATCCCTTGCGCGCGCCAGCGCAGACGCGCCGTGCGCCCTCTCGCTCGAGCCGGACACGACACGGATGTCGCCGCTCTGAGTACAGTGGGAGATTGCGTCTTTACAATTTTTGATTGCACGAAGACTCGAACATTGCATTTTATAACAAAAACGTGACCGGCGAATTCTCGATTTTAATAATTTGATAACCATCTGCGTAATTATAATTCCAACGTCAAAACAGTCGTGAATTTCTTCGGGAAGGGGGAAACAAAGATGATTTTTCTGAAGAAAAGGCCGCTGCCGCCTGTCGATGCTGCTCGGCAGGAGAAGAATCCCGGAACGGAAATCGACTTCGAGTCGATTCTAAACGCTCTCCCGGCCAACGTGCTCATCCTGGACCCGAAGACGGCCAACATCGTCTTTGCAAATCAGCGAAGCATCGAGACCCTGCGGAGCCTGCGCGTGTATCTGCCGGCCTCCGTCAATCCGGATTCGATGGCCGGGCTCTCCATGGACGTGTTCCATAAAAACCCGGCGCATCAGCGCGCGATCGTGAGCGACCCGTCCCGCCTACCCTGGCGGACGAAGATCAAGCTCGGGCCGAAGACGCTCGATCTGCATGTCTCCGCCGCGCATTCCGCCGGGGGCGCCTACATGGCGGCCGTGCTGTCCTGGTCCGACGCGACGCTCTTCACCGATGCGATCACGCATTTCGACACGTCCATCGCCGCGGCCCTCGCGGAGGCCGTGCAGGCCAACGATGCGATCCAGGGAGAGAGCGGGCATGTGCTGACGGCGACGGGCGAAACGTCCCAAGCCGCCGCCGCGGCCTCCAACAATGCGGCGGCCGCAACCCTGAACGTTCAGTCGGTCGCCGCTGCCGTGGAGGAACTCACGGCATCCAACAACGAGATCACCCGGCAGATGAATCGCTCCAGCGAGGCGACCAGCCGCGCCGTGGCCGAGGCCCGCGGCGCGACGGCGAGCGTGCAGGCGCTGGCGGAGAGGTCCCAGCGGATCGGCGAGGTCCTGGGCCTCATCAGCAACATCGCAAGCCAGACCAACCTGCTCGCCTTGAACGCAACCATAGAGGCCGCTCGCGCGGGAGAGGCAGGCCGCGGCTTCGCCGTCGTTGCCGCGGAGGTCAAGGCGCTTGCCGGGCAGACGGCGAAAGCCACCGACGAGATCGCCCACCAGATCACCCAGATCCAGGCGGCGACAAGTCAGACCGTCGGCGCGATCGAGCGCATCGGCGAGATGATCCAGGGGCTCGACGAGAGCGCGACCACCATCGCCGCAGCCGTCGAGGAACAGGCGGCCACCGCCGGCGAGATCAGCCGCAGCGCCAGGGAAACGGCCGACCTTACTGGGTTGGTCAGAAGCAGCGTCGCCCATGTCGCCGAGGCCGCCGGCGCATCGACAAGCTCGGCGCGGAACGCCCTGGGCGCGTCCGGGACCCTGGGTCAGCAGATGGACCGGGTCACGGATGCCGTGCGGACCTTCCTGGTCGAGGTCAGGAAGATCTGAGCGACGCGTATGCAAGCGCCCGTCTCAGCGCGTCGGGCAGGCGCACCGCCCGGCCGTCGCGCACGCAGGCGACCACCACCTCGGCCCGCACCAGCACCTCATCGCCGCGCCGCACCTCCTGGTCGAGATGCATGGAGGCGCCGCGCAATTCGCGGGTGCGGGTGAGGACGGCGAGCAGGTCGTCCATGCGCGCCGGCTTGAGGTAGTCGAGGCTCATTTTCCGCACCACGAAGACGAGCCCGTCCGCCTCCCGGTGGAGGTCGGACTGGTCCCCCGCGAGCCCGCGCAGCAATTCCGTGCGGCCGCGCTCCATGAAGCGCAGATAGCTCGCGTGGTAGACGAAGCCCGAGAAGTCGGTGTCCTCGTAGTAGACGCGCAGCGGCAGCGCGTGTGCGCCCTCCATGGGGCCTCCTTCAGGTCGCCAGCGCTTTAGCGTGGGGCGCCGGTGCCGGGCTTCAAGCCCTCACGCATCGGCGCCGTCGTCACCGGAAAACAGCCCGATCTGCGCGGCCGGGTCCCGCCTCGGCTCGGCGAAGCCCATGTGGCGGAAGGCGTGGGGCGTCAGCACCCGCCCGCGCGGGGTGCGCTGCACGAAGCCCTTCTGGATCAGGTAGGGCTCGATGATGTCCTCGATGGCATCGCGCGGCTCGGAGAGCGCGGCGGCGATGGTCTCGATGCCCACCGGCCCGCCCCCGAAGGAGGAGGCGATCAGCGTCAGGTACTTGCGGTCCATCACGTCGAGCCCGACGGGATCGACGTCGAGGAGGCGCAGCGCCCGGTCCGCGATGACGCGGGTGACGGTCGGCTCCTCGGCGACGACGGCGAAATCGCGCACCCGCCGCAGCAGGCGCCCCGCGATGCGCGGCGTGCCGCGCGCGCGCCGGGCGATCTCGTCGGCGCCCTCCTCCGACATGCCGATGCCGAGCACCCGCGCCCCGCGCTCCACGATGAGGCGCAGCTCGTCGATGTCGTAGAACTCGAGCCGGATCGGGATGCCGAAGCGGTCGCGCAGCGGGGTGGTCAACAGCCCGGCGCGGGTGGTGGCGCCCACCAGCGTGAATTTCGGCAGCTCGATCTTCACCGAGCGGGCGGCGGGCCCCTCGCCGATGATGAGGTCGAGCTGGTAATCCTCCATGGCCGGATAGAGGATCTCCTCCACCGCCGGGTTGAGGCGGTGGATCTCGTCGATGAAGAGCACGTCGCGCTCCTCGAGATTGGTGAGCTGCGCGGCGAGGTCTCCCGCCTTGGCGATCACCGGGCCGGAGGTGGAGCGGAAGTTCACGCCGAGCTCGCGCGCCACGATCTGGGCGAGGGTGGTCTTGCCGAGGCCCGGCGGCCCCACGAACAGGACGTGGTCGAGAGCCTGCCCGGTCTTCCGCGCCGCCCCGATGAAGATCTGGAGATTGGCGCGCGCCGCCTTCTGGCCGATGAATTCGGGCAGGCTCAAGGGGCGGATCGACTGATCGGCGTCGTCCGGGCGTTCGCCGGGGGCGAGCAGCGTCTTCTCCGTCTCGGGAGGCTTCCTGGGGGGCTTGCTCAACGGGCCTCTCGGACGGTCGGGTCTTTGCCCGGCCGTCCTAGCCCGTCGACTCGCGGAAGTCTAAGCGGCCTTCGCGGTGCTCAGTCGGCCGCCGGCGGCACCCGCTCCAGGCCGCCGATGTGGCGCTGGGCGTAGAGCGGCAGGCCGATCTGCTTGATGAGCTCGAGCTGCGTCTCGAGGAAGTCGATATGGCCCTCCTCGTCCTCGGCGAGGTGCTCGAACAGGTTCTTGGAGACGCGGTCGTTGATCGATTCGCAGTACTGGGCCGCCTCGAGATAGAGCGCGCGCGCCTCGTTCTCGGCGGCGAGGTCGCACTCGATGATCTCCGGCACGGTCTGGCCGATGCGCAGCGCGTCGAGCTCTTGCAGGTTGGGGAAGCCCTCGAGGAAGAGGATCCGGTCGATGAACCGGTCGGCGTGGTTCATCTCCTCGATCGATTCCTTGCGCCAGAACTTGGCGAGGTCGACATAGCCCCAATTGTCGAGCATGCGGAAATGCAGCCAGTACTGGCTGACCGCCGTCAGCTCGCTGCGCAGGCCGCGATTCAAATACTCGACGACCTTGGTATCGCCCTTCATACGCCCGTTCTCCCGTTGGCGGACCGATCCGGCCGGGGACGGCGCGACGATCCCGAGCCCACGCTCAGGCGGCGATCCCCTCCTCCGCAGTTTGGAGCTTGACCAAACTACAGGCGCTCGCGCAACCCGTCGAGCACGCATGGCTGGCGGATTCGGCGGCCCCTTCCAGCGCGGCCTGCATGATGGCGCGGATGGTGCGCGCGCAGCGTCCGCATTTCGGGCTGCATCCGAGGCAGGCATAGACCTGAGCCGGCGTGCGGGGACAGCCGGGACCGGGGCTCAGACAGTCGCGCACGGCGCCGTCCGAGAGGACGTTGCAGGAACAGACGATCATGCTCGATCCGGCATCTCGCGGTCCGCGTTACGGTGGGGTCTCGAAACCTCAAGACCCGCATCGACTTGCACGCCAGATTAGAATAGTTGAAAACTACAACGTTCACAACGACTTAGCGCGCATTCGGCAGATGACATCCCGGAGCCGTCCGGTCAAGTGGCTCCAACTGCATCGCGCGCAATGAATCTCGCGGCTCGCCCCGGCCGGCACACGTCGTCGCTCGATGCATGTCACGGCGGAGAGCCGGAATCCGCTGCGGCGGCGTGCGCTCTAGCGGGCAAGCTCGCGCAGGCCGAGCCGGATCAGGGTCTTGGCCTCGGCTTCCTCGCCCGCCGTCTTGAGGGCGGCGGCGATGGCGGCGGAGGCCTGGGCCGGCGGGTAGCCGAGATTGGTCAGCGCCGAGATGGCATCCGCCACGGGCCGGGGCGCGGCGTCCTCCGCCACGAGGCCCGTGAGGGCGACGAGGGCGGGATCGACGGGGGCGAAGGCCGGAGCCTTGTCCTTCAGCTCGGCCACGAGGCGGGCGGCGAGGCGCGGGCCGACGCCGGGCGCGCGCGCGATGGCGCCCTTGTCGCCGGTGGCGATGGCGGCGGCGAGGGCGCCGGGCTCCAGCACCGAGAGCACCCCAAGCGCCACCCGCGTGCCGACGCCCTGCACGGTCTGGAGCAGGCGGAACCATTCGCGCTCGGCATCCGCCTTGAACCCGTAGAGGCGGATCATGTCCTCGCGCACATGGGTCTCGATGGCGAGCTCGGCCGCCTCGCCGGGCTTGCCGAGCCGCTGGAGGGTGCGGGCCGAGCAATGCACGAGGTAGCCGACACCGTTCACGTCGAGGATGACGAAATCCTCGCCGTAGGAATCGACCACCCCCTTGAGCTTTCCGATCATCGCCCGTCCGTTCCCGCGCTTGGGGCGCCTGCCTACAGGCCCGCGCGGGCGGACGCCACCGGCCGCCCGCTTGAGGTGCCGCCGGCTTCGTGGAAATGAAGGCCGCACCGATCAGGAAACGGACCGAGACAGGCATGACCCGCACGATGCGCCGGACCACCCTCCTCGCCCTCCTCTGCCTCGCCGGCATGCCGGCCCTGGCGCAGGACCAGGCGGGGCCGAGCACGGACCCGACGCAGGTGAAGCCCGGCGCCTACGTGCTCGACCCGGCCCACGGCAAGATCACCTGGTCGCTCAGCCATCTGGGCTACTCGACCTATTACGGGCAGATCACCGACGTCGCCGCCAAGGCGACCCTCGACCCGAAGGAGCCTGCGAAAAGCCGGCTCACGGTCACGGTGGGCACCGACAGCGTCAACGGTCTGAACGACAAGCTGAATCAGCACCTCAAGACGCCGGACTTCTTCGACACGGCGAAGTTCCCCACCGCGACCTTCGCCTCCACCTCCGTCGAGCCGACGAGCCCGACGACGGCCCGCATCGTCGGCGACCTGACGCTGAAGGGCATCACCAAGCAGGTCGCGCTGGACGCCACCTTCAACCAGGCCGGCATCAGCCCGGTGGACAAGAAATACACCGTCGGCTTTGACGGACGGCTGGTGCTCAAGCGCTCCGAGTTCGGCATCAGCGGCTTCCTGCCGATCCTCGGCGACGAGGTGACGCTGCGGCTCGAGGGCGAGTTCAAGGCGGCGGAATAGGCCGCGTCAGCCCTTCGCCAGCGCCGCCGCGATCCGGGCCGCGCCCGGCCCGGCGACGGCCGCCGGCGCATGGGCCTTCCTCAGGGCGTGCGCGCCGCGATGGCTCGCATGGGTGACGGCGATGGCGAGGGCGTCGGCCGCGTCCGCGACCTTGAACTCGGCCTTCGGCAACAGGAAGCGCACCATCGCCTGGATCTGCACCTTCTCGGCGTGGCCGGAGCCGGCGACCGTCTTCTTGATGAGGTTGGCCGAGTATTCCGAGACCGGGATGCCGGCAAGCGCCGGCACCAGCAGGGCCACGGCGCGGGCATGCCCGAGCTTCAGCGTCGCCTGCGCGTCCTTGTTGACGAAGGTCTCCTCCACGGAGACCTCGTCCGGGCGGTGCGTCTCGACGATGCGATGGATGCCCTCGTAGAGCTCGCGCAGGCGCAGTGCCAGGGGCAGGTCCCCGTCCGAGGTCACGACCCCGCAATCGCCATAGGCGAGCCTGGTGCCGGTGGCGGTAATGAGCCCCCAGCCGGTGCGGCGGAGACCCGGATCGATGCCGAGGATGCGGACGGGCGTGCTCATCGCCCCTGGCTAGCCCATCGGGGCCGGCCGCGCGAGGGACGCAGGATCCCCCCAAGGCAGCCGTTGTAATAGAGTTACAGCGCCGGATTTCCGCAATGCGGCATCGGCGGGCGGCTTGCATAGGTCCCTCCGTGACGGGCAGATGAAACATTATATCATCCATCACGGTCCGCGATGCGCCTCCTCCCGCCGATCCCGCCCGCCCGCCGCGGCCTGCTCCGCGCCGTCTCGGCCCTCGCTCTCCTGGCGGGGACGGGCGCCGCCGCCGGAGCCCAGGGCACGGAGACCCGCCTCGAGGAGCTGAGCGTGACCTCGGCGAGCCCGATCGTCGCCGCGCCCGGTCGCGGGCCCTCCTCGGGCGGCCCGGCGGCGGGCGTCCTGCCGGTCGCCACCGACACCTTCGCGCCGGTGACGGTGGTGAGCCAGGACCAGATCGCCCGCGACCAGCCGCGCACCCTCGGCGACGCGCTGATGGACCGGCCCGGCATCTCGGGCTCGTCCTACGCGCCGGGGGGGGCCAACCGCCCGATCATCCGGGGCCTCGACAACAACCGGGTGCGCATCCAGGAGAACGGCATCGGCGTGCACGACGTGTCGGAGCTCGGCGAGGACCATGGCGTCCCGATCAACCCGCTCGTCAACGACCGCATCGAGGTGATCCGGGGCCCGGCGACCCTGCGCTACGGCTCGCAGGCCATCGGCGGCGTGGTCTCGGCGGAGAACAACCGCATCCCGACCTTCATCCCCGCGAACGGCTACCAGGGCCGGATCACCACGGGGTACTCCTCCGTCGACAACGGCCGGCAGGTGGCGGGCAGCGTCGACGCGGCGTCGGGCAACGTCGTCGTGCATGCCGACGGCTTCAAGACCGGCTCGGACAGCTACGACACGCCGCTCGGCATCCAGGCGAATTCCGGCACGCGCAGCCAGGGCGGCGCCATCGGGATGTCCTACGTGTTCGATCGCGGCTTCGTCGGGCTGTCCTACAGCCATTTCGACGCGCTCTACCAGATTCCCGGCGCCGGCGACGCGGCCTCGCGCACCCGCCTCGACCCCCGCCAGGACAAGCTCGAATCGCGCGGCGAGTACCGTCCGGTGGACGGCCCCTTCGAGGTGATCCGCTACTGGGCCGGCGGCTCGGTCTACCGCCACGACGAGATCGGCATCGGCGGCGACGGGATCGACGGCATCCAGGCGACCTTCAAGAACCGCGAGGCGGAAGGGCGGATCGAGCTCCAGCACATCCCGGTCTTCACCGCCCTCGGCAAGCTCACCGGGGCGCTCGGCTTCCAGTCGAGCCGGCGGGTGCTCGGCACGGGGGGCGAGGCGGGGGGCTTGCTGGCGCCCACCGACACCCGCGCCAACGCCGTCTACCTGTTCGAGGAGCTGGAGTTGCAGCCCGGCACCCGCCTCCAGGCGGCGGGCCGCGTCGAGGGTGTGCGGGCGACGGGCACCGCGAGCGTCTTTCCCGGCGATTTCGTGCCGGTGCCGGGCGAGGATCCGCTCGAATACGGCCGGCGGCGGCGCTTCACGGCGAAGAGCGTCAGCTTCGGCGCCTTGCAGGATTTGCCCTATGGCTTCGTCGGCAGCCTGACCGGCTCCTATGTCGAGCGCGCCCCGACCGCGCCTGAGCTCTATTCGCGCGGCCCCCACGACGCCACGGAGACCTTCGAGATCGGCGACCCGAACCTCAAGGTCGAGCGGGCGCGCACCGTCGAGGTCGGCATCCGCCGGGCCGAGGGGCCGTTCCGGCTCGACGCGACGGGCTACGTCACCCGCTATACCGGCTTCATCTACAAGCGCCTGACCGGCCTCCTCTGCGACGACGACTTCGCCTCCTGCGGTGCGGGCAGCGAGAACCGCCAGATCGTCTACGCGCAGCAGAACGCGACCTTCTACGGCGCCGAGATCGCGAGCCAGCTCGACCTGATCCCGGTGGGCAACGGCTTCGCCGGCATCAACGCGCAGTACGACTTCGTCCACGCCGAGTTCGATGACCACACCTTCGTGCCGCGCATCCCGCCCCACCGGGTCGGCGGCGGCCTGTTCGTCCGCGCGGACGGCTGGTTCGCGCAGGTCAACGTGCTGCACGCCTTCGCGCATACCGAGACCGCGCCGCTGGAAACGACCACCGCCGGCTATGACGACCTGCGCGCCGAGATCAGCTACACCAAGCCCCTCGATCCGAGGATCTACGGTGCCAGCGAGGTGACGCTGAGCCTGCAAGGGCGCAACCTGCTCGACGCCCAGATCCGCAACTCGGCCTCGTTCAAGAAGGACGAGATCCTGCTGCCGGGAAGGAACGTGCGCCTGTCGCTGACGGCGCGGTTCTGAACCGCCCACGCCTCTCCCCGCCGGGCGGGGAGAGGTCCGCGACGACCCCGTCGTCGGCGCGGAAAGCCCGAAGGGCGAAGGTGAGGGGGGGCTGGACGGACGAGCCTCTTCCGGCATCGCCCCTCACCCTCGCTCCGGCTTCGCCTGCGCTCATCGCAGGCACGGCGAAGTGCCTGCGATCCTCTCCCCGCGCCGCGGGGAGAGGGGGACCGCCGTCGCGCAGGCGATCTGAGAGATCAGCCCTCGCCGCGCGGCCCCGGCCGTGCCCGGCCGAAATCGGCTTCCGCCGTCTCCTGGCCCATGGCGACGATGCCGCGGCGGATCGCCCGCGTGCGCGTGAAGAGCGCGTGCAGCGCCTCGCCGTCGCCCCAGCGGATGGCGCGGGCCAACGCCGAGAGGTCCTCGTTGAAGCGGCCGAGCATCTCCAGCACCGCGTCGCGGTTGCTGAGAAAGACGTCGCGCCACATGGTCGGGTCGGAGGCCGCGATGCGGGTGAAGTCGCGAAAGCCGCCGGCCGAGAACTTGATGACCTCCGACTGCGTGACCTCCTCCAGGTCGGCGGCGGTGCCGACGATGTTGTAGGCGATCAGGTGCGGGACATGGCTGGTGATGGCGAGCACCAGGTCGTGATGCTCCGGCGTCATGGTCTCGACGATGGCGCCGAGCCCCTCCCAGAGGGCCCGCACCCGCGCCACCGCCACCTCGGGCGCGTCCTCCGGCGGGGTCAGGATGCACCAGCGCCCGGAGAAGAGCGTCGAGAAGCCGGCATCGGGGCCGGAATACTCGGTGCCCGCCACCGGATGCCCCGGCACGAAGACGACCCCTTCCGACAAATGCGGCGTCACCGCCGCGACCACCGAGCCCTTCACCGAGCCGACGTCGGAGAGCACCGCGCCGGGCTTCATCCGCCCCCGGATCGCCTCGGCCACCGCGCCGGCCGCGCCGACCGGCACGCAGAGCAGCACGAGATCGGCCTCCGAGACGCCCTCTCCGGCGTCCCCTGTAACGCGATCGGCGAGCCCGAGGGCGCTCACCCGCTCGCGCACGGCCGGATCGGCATCGATGGCGACGATCTCGCGGGCGACCCCGAACTGCCGGGCGCCGCGCGCGACGGACGAGCCGATCAGCCCGAGGCCGACCAGCGCCAGCCGCCGGATCGGAGGCTCCTCAGCCACGCGCCGCCTCCCGCATGAAGGCGGAGAGCGCCTCGATGAAGGCGCGGTTCGCCTCGTCGCCGCCCACCGTGACGCGCAGCGCGTCCGGTAGCCCGTAGGAGGCGACGCGGCGCACGATCACCCCCCGCCCGGTGAGGAAGGCGTCGGCCTGCGCGGCGTTGCCCTTCGGCCCGGCCGGGAAATGCACGAGGATGAAGTTCGCCACGCTCGGGGTCACGGCGAGCCCCAGGGACTCGACCCGCTCCGTGAGCCAGCCGAGCCATTCGTCGTTATGGGCCACCGCGCGGGCGACGTGGCCGTCGTCGGCGATGGCCGCCGCGCCCGCCGCGATCGCCGCCGCCGAGAGGTTGAACGGCCCCCGGATGCGGTTGACCGCGTCGGCGACATGGGCGGGCGCCACCATCCAGCCGATGCGCAGGCCCGCGAGCCCGTGGATCTTCGAGAAGGTGCGGGTCATCACGACGTTGTCGGCCTCGAGCACGAGGTCGAGCCCGGCCGCGTAGTCGCTGGCGCGCACATATTCGGCATAGGCGCCGTCGAGGACGAGCATCGTCTCGGGGGGCAGCCCGGCATGGAGCCGGCGCACCTCCGAGAAGGGCAGGTAGGTGCCGGTCGGGTTGTTGGGGTTGGCGATGTAGACGATGCGGGTGCGCGGGCTCACCGCCGCGAGCAGCGCGTCGACATCGGTGGTCAGCTCGCGCTCGGGCGCCACCACCGGCGTGCCGCCCGCCGCCAGGATGGCGATGCGGTAGACGAGGAACCCGTGCTCGCTGAACAGGCCCTCGTCGCCGGGTCCGACATAGGCGTAGGCGAGCAGCGAGAGCAGCTCGTCCGAGCCCGCGCCGCAGACGATCCGGGCCGGGTCGAGCCCATAGCGCCGGCCGATGGCCTCGCGCAGGCGGCTCGAGGTGCCGTCCGGGTAGAGCGCGAGCTGTTCCGCCTCGGCGCGCAAGGCGGCGACCGCGTCGGGGCTCGGGCCGAGGGGGGTCTCGTTCGAGGAGAGCTTATGGACCTTCGCCGCGCCGGGCGCCCCGCTCTTTCCGGGCACGTAGGGGTCGATGGCGAGCACGCCGGAGCGCGGGACCGGGCGGGGGCTCAAGGGCGATTCGGTCATGGCGGGGTCTTGAGAGGCCGTGCGCCGGACCCTCCGGCGCGAGCCCGCCCCTCTACATCATTTCATTCGCATGCGCGCAATTTCGTTCGCCTATGTCCGCCCGCGCGCGCCCTGCGAGGGCGCGTTTCAGCGGAGCACCTCCTGCATCCGGCCATAGGTCCGTCCGTGGACGAAGTAGCCCTCGACGATGCGGGCCATCATCCGGCGCTTGTCGTCGTCGAGCCTGCTCAGGATGCGCGCCGGCCGCCCGCCCCAGAGATGGCCGCTCTCGAGAAGCTGGCCCGGATCGGTGGAGGCGCCGGCCGCCAGCATGACGTCGTCGGCGATCACGGTGCCCGGCGCGATCACGCAGCCGATGCCGATGAGGCTGCGCGCGCCGATCCGGCAATCGGCCATGCGCACGTTGTGGCCGATGGTGGTGTCGCGTCCGATCACCACGCCCTCCCCGCGCGAGCGGACGACGCTGTTGTCCTGGATGTTGGTGGAGGCGCCGATCACGATCGGGCCGACATCGGCATCGAGCACGCAGGAGAACAGCACCGTGGCGCCGTCGCCGAGCCCGATGCGGCCGCGCAGGCGCGCAGTCCGCGCGACATAGACGGTGTCCTCGACCTCAGGCGCCTCGGCGGGGGTGTCGGGAATGCCGTCCCCGGCGGCCTCCCGCAGGCGCTCTGCCCGCTCCTCGACCTCGGCGAGCGTGATCGGCCGCACCGGCTTGGCGGGGCTTCCGGCATAGACGAAGCCCGAGGGCAGGGTCGCGCGCGGGAACACCGTGGACCCCGCCTCCAGCACGAGGCAGTCTCCGAGGGTGGCGCCGTCGAGGATCACCGCGTCGTCCTCGATCACCACGTCCGAGCCGACCGTGCAGGCATGGACCACGGCGTTGCGGCCGACGCTCACCCTGTCCCCCACCGTGGTGCCGTGGGTGAAGGTGGCGATATGCACGGTGGAGCGGTGGCCGAGCCAGAAGCGGTCGCCGAGCGTCACGGTCTGGCCGTCGGCGCGGATGACGCTGTCGTCGCCGAGCCAGGCCTGCGCCCCGAGGCTCGCCGCGCCGATCACCGTGCTGCGCCGTCCGCACCAGACGGGGCGGGAGGCGAACTGCGGCAATTCGCCCTCGTAGGGCAGGATCAGATCGGGCGTCACGGGGCGTCCTTCGAAGGCTGTCGCGGCGGGCGGCTTCCCGGCGGGACGGATTCCATGCAAATCCCAGGGCGGGCGCGTCCCCCGCACCCGCCCCATATAGCGGGCGCCGTCCGCGAGGTCAGCGCCGCGCCCACCGATGCGCGCACGCAAAGCGCGCGGGAGACCGTCATGCCCGACCCCTCCGCCGTCAGCATCCAGCGCGAGCCCTTCGACGCCGCCGCCGAGATCGCCCGGCTGAGCGAGATCGCGGGGCCGGCGGCGGGCGCCGTCGTCACCTTCACCGGGCTCTGCCGCGACGAGGGCGGCCGCCTGAGGGCGCTCGAGCTGGAGCATTACCCCGGCATGGCGGAGGCCGAGATCGGCCGGGTGGCCGAGGAGGCGCGCGCCCGCTGGCCGCTGCTCGCCCTGCGCGTGGTGCATCGCCACGGGCTGGTGGCGCCGGGGGACGGGATCGTGCTCGTCGCCACCGCCTCGGCGCATCGGGCGGCGGCCTTCGAGGCGGCGAGCTTCCTGATGGACTACCTCAAGACCAGGGCCCCGTTCTGGAAGCGCGAGCATCTCGCCGACGGCTCGCTCGGCGGCTGGGTCGAGGCGACGGGCGCGGACGACGACGCCGCCGGACGCTGGGGCTGATCCGGGCTTGACCTTGCCGCGCTTCGCGGGTCCGACGGGCGGATGGCGACCGAGGCAGGCCCGATGAGCGATCCGCAACCCGACCCCGTCACGATCCGGCCCGTGGCGGATCCGTGGCCGTTCCTGCGGGCGGGCATCGGCACCGTGGCCTTCGTGGCGGTGCTGGCGCTCGCCTGGATCTCGGTCTCGACCCTGCTGCTGATCTTCTCCGGCGTGCTGCTCGGGGTCTTCCTCGACGGGCTGACGCGCGGGATCGGCCGGGTCCTGCCGCTGCCGCGCGCGCTGCGGCTGACCATCGCAAGTCTCGCCATCGCGGCCGGCGCGCTCGGCCTGTTCGCCTATGGGGGCGCCACGGTGGCGCAGCAGGGGCGCGAGCTCGGCGAGACCGTCCGCAAGCAGGCCGACACCGTCACCGGCTGGCTCTCCTCCCACGGCATCGAACTGCCGTCGCTCGGCGGACCGGCGGGGAACGCGGCCCAGGCCCCGGAGGCGGAGAAACCCGGCGAGGGCGGCCGGAAGCCGGGCGGGCTCGGCGGGCTGGCCTCGAGCGTCCTGAAGAGCCCCGGCTCGATCCTGTCGGATGCCGGCAACGTCCTCGGCCCGGCCGCGACCGTGATCCTCGGCATCTTCGGCGCGCTCGGCAACGTGCTGGTGATCGGCTTCCTCGGGCTCGCCTTCGCGGCCGATCCCGGCAGCTACCGCCGGGGCATCCTGCATTTCGTGCCGCCCGCGCGGCGCGAGCGCGGCGACGCGGTGCTGGAGGGCATCGGCGAGACCCTGCGGCACTGGCTCTTCGGGCAGATCGCCACCATGACGGTGATCTTCCTCTGCATCTGGGGCGGGTTGACCGCCCTCGGCGTCGGCGGCGGCCTGATCCTCGGGCTCCAGGCGGGGCTGCTCGCCTTCGTGCCGACGGTGGGGCCGCTGGCGGCGGGGCTGGTGATCCTGCTCGCCAGCCTGTCGCAGGGGCTGAACGCCATGCTCGCGGCGTTCGGCGTCTACCTCGTGGTGCAGATGCTGGAGAGCTACGTGCTCACGCCGATCATCCAGAAGCGGGCCCTCGACATCCCCCCGGCGACGATCTTCGCCGGGCAGCTCCTCCTCGGCGGCCTGCTCGGCCTGTGGGGCATCGCGCTGGCGCTGCCGCTGATGGCGGTGCTCAAGGTGCTGCTGGAGCAGCTCTACGTGGAGGACACGCTCGGCGAGTAGGCGGCTCAGGCGGCCGCCAGCGCCCGCTCGATCGTCCGCGCCGCCGAGAGCGCCCGCCCGTCATCCCCGAAGCGGGCGACGACCTGGACGCCGATGGGCAGCCCGTCCACCGGCACGGGCAGGTTCACGCAGGGCACGCCCATCAGCGTCCACAGCCGGTTGAAGCGGGAATCGCCCGTGGAACCGAGCCCGCGCGGCGCCGGGCCGGGCGCAGAGAAGGTCAACAGCACGTCGAAATCCGAAAAGACGTCCTTGAGCACCCGGCGGGCGTGATGGGCGTGGCGGCGGGCGTCGTCGTACTGGGCGGGGGTGAGCGCCTGCGCCCGGTCGAGCTGTCCGCGCAGGATGGGCGGCAGCGCCTCCCGATGCGCGGCGTATTCCCAGGCCAGCGCCTGGCGTGCCTCGAAATCCTGCACGATCGCGTGCCGCTCGAAGGCGAGCGAGATCGGCTCCGGCAGGGCGAGATCGGTGACGACGGCGCCGGCCGATTCGGCCGCCCGCGCCGCCCGTTCCAGCACCGCCACCGCGGCCGGGTCGGCCGTGCCGGCGAAGTCCTGGCGCACGAGCCCGATGCGCGGCGCGCCGGGATCCTCGCTGCCCAGGTCGATCTCCGGGCGGCCCGAGATCAGCGCCAGGGCATGCGCCACGTCGCGGATGCCGGCCCCGAACAGGCCGAGGGTGTCGAGCGCCCAGGAGAAGGTCTTCACCCCCACCATCGGCAGCAGCCGGAACGACGGCTTGATCGCCGCGACCCCGCAGAACGAGGCCGGCCGGATCACGGAGCCGCCGGTCTGGGTGCCGAGGGCGAGAGGCAGCATGCCGGCGGCCACCGCCGCCGCCGAGCCCGACGAGGAGCCGCCGGGGGTGTGCTCGGTATCGCGGGGATTCACCGTCGCCGTCGGGTCGATGCCGGCGAAGGCGCAGGTGGTGGTCTTGGCGAGCGGCACCGCCCCCAGCGCCCGCAGCCGCGCGACGATGGCCGCGTCCGCCTTCGGCCGCCAGCCCGCGTAGATCGCCGCGCCCATCCCGGTCGGCATGTCGGCGGTGTCGATGATGTCCTTGACCCCCACCGCGACGCCGGCGAGCGGCCCCTGCGCCGGCACCGCCGCGTCGGGCGAGAGATGCGCGAGCGCCCCGATGCGCGGCTCCTGCGCGGCGATCGCCTCGCGGCAGAGGGCGACGGCGCCCGCCGGGGTCAGGGTGCCGGCCTCGATGCGGGCGCGGATATCGACGAGCGAGAGCATGGGCATGCGTTTCGTTGGGGAGGGGAGGCGGCGGCGCCGCGTCGTTGACGAAGCCTTTACGGCATCGGGTGCATCTTACGCGCCATGTGGCGTAGCGTCATCGCGTTCTCCGCCCTGGCGCTGTTCGGCGCGGGGCTCACCGGCTGTGCGCTCAACACGTTCGAGCGCCGGGAGCCCTGGCGCGACCAGGCGGAGCAGATCTGCCTCTCGAAGAACCTCGTGCGGGCGAGCGAGTTCGTCACGCCGGCCAAGGAGATCGACGGGCCCGGCCCCTGCGGCATGCAGCAGCCCTTCCGGGTGACGCGGCTCGGCAACGGGACGGTCGCCCTCAAGCAGCGCATGACGCTCGCCTGCCCCGCCCTCTCGGAGGCCGAGGCCTGGCTCGCCGACACCATCCAGCCGGCCGCGAACCTGTATTTCGGGCAGCCCGTGGCCGAGATCAACGCCGGCTCCTACGCCTGCCGGGGCCGCAACAACCAGGCCGGCGCGCGCCTCTCCGAGCACGGCTTCGGCAACGCCGTCGACATCATGTCCTTCAAGCTCGCCGACGGCTACGTCATCACCGTGAAGGGCGGCTGGCGCGGCACCGAGGCCGAGCAGGGCTTTCTACGCGAAGTGTTCCTGGGGGCGTGCCAGCGCTTCTCGACGGTGCTGGCGCCGGGCTCGAACGTCTTCCACTACGACCACATCCATGTGGACCTCGCCCGGCACGACCCGCGCGGGCTGAAGCGCATCTGCCAGCCGCTCATCAAGTACGTGCCGCAGCTCGGCGCGGAGGGCGCGCGGACCTTCTCGCGCCCCGCCCCGCCCGCGCGCCAGCCCGCCCCCCCGCAGGCGCCGATCGACGTCGAGGAGGACGATCCCTACGGCGTCACCCCGATGTCCTCACGGGAGAGCCCGTCGCGGGTCGCCCGCGCCCCCGTCGCCCCGGCGGTCGCCGCCCCCTCGGCCTACGCCTCCGCGCCGGCTCCCCGGCCCCGCTACGCCGCGCCGGCAGAGGAGCCCGCGCCCGGTTTCGAGGAGCCGCTGCCCCTCACCGGACGCGCCGGCCCGACCCTCTCCTCCGGCCCGATCTACTGATCCCGGACTGTGCTCCGGGCACGTCACCCGGCGCGAAAGCGAACGCCGCCGCGCCGAATGCGGCCGCGCCCGGCCGGCTCGCCTTGACAGGTCCGGGCCCTGGCCGCTCCATCCCGCGAGAGTCCGACAAGACCCCGCGGAAGACGCAGAGCCCATGCGCCCGAACCCCCATCTCGCCGCCCTCGCGGCCGCCCTGCTGATGGCCACGAGCCTCCAGCCGGCCTTCGCCCGCTCGGCCCGTGAGGAGATCTCGCCGGCCGAGGAGCGCCTCTTCCCCTTCGATGCGAACATCCCCGGCTGCCAGGAGGCGAAGGTGCTGGAGGAGCTGTCCTCCCAGTTCGCCGAGAAGGAGTCCCAGTACTGGAACTCCTCGCTCACCATCGTCGGCTTCGACCATATCGAGCGCACCGCCTGGCGCCCCTGGGGCCTCGACTTCTACCCGCGCCGCTTCTGCTCGGCGACGGCCACGACCTCGGACGGCGTGCGCCGCAAGGTCGACTACTCGGTGCGCGAGGGCCTCGGCCTCGTCGGCGCCACCTGGGGCGTCGAGTTCTGCGTCCACGGGCTCGACCGCAACCTCGCCTATGCCTACGCCACGGCCTGCCGCGAGGCCCGGCCCTGATCCGACCCGGCACCCCGCCGAAAGTAATGGCATGACGACGCGTCGCCCGTCGCGCCTCGGGGCGCTCGCCGGCCTGCTGCTGCTGGCCTCCCCGGCCATGGCGCAGGACGAGGGCGGTTTCGGGCGCGGCGCGCCGGGCGTGTTCGACTTCTACGTGCTGGCCCTGTCCTGGTCGCCGACCTATTGCGAGACCGCCTCCCGCCGGGACGACCGGCAATGCGCGCCGGGGCGCGGCCTCGGCTTCGTGCTGCACGGGCTCTGGCCGCAATACGCGCGCGGCTTCCCCTCGAACTGCTCCGCCTTCGAGCGGCCGATCACCCGGCAGGCCATGGAGGTCGCCGGTCAGGTCTATCCGGCCGAGGGGCTCGCCCGCTACGAGTGGCGCAAGCACGGCACCTGCTCGGGGCTCGACCCGGCCGCCTATTTCAGCGCCGCCCGAAACGCGCGCGCCGCGATCGCCATCCCCGACGCCTTCAAGAAGCCGACGACGGATGCGCGCTTTGCCGCCACCGACATCGTCCGGCAGTTCGTCGCGGCCAATGAGGGCCTGCGCGCGGACATGATGGCGGTCGCTTGCACGGGCAACGCCCTGCAAGAGGTGCGCATCTGCTTCACCAAGGACCTGCGCGGCTTCACGCCCTGCCCCGAGGTGGTGCGCCGCTCCTGCCGCTCGCAGGACATCACCGTCGACGCCGCGCGCTGACTTTCTCCCGGCAGGGGCTGGCGCAGAGGCGGCCCGCCTGATTCCATCGGCCCGCGATGAACTACCGTCACGCCTTCCACGCCGGCAATCATGCCGACGTCCTCAAGCATCTCGTGCTGGCGCGGGTGCTCGCCCATCTCCTCGCCAAGCCGACCGCCTTCCGGGCGATCGACGTCTTCGCCGGGCTCGGAATCTACGATCTTTCCGGCGACGAGGCCGGGCGCACCGGCGAGTGGCGGGAGGGCTGGGGCCTCCTCGACGACCCCTTCCCGGATGCCGTGGAGGCGCTGCTCGCCCCCTACCGCGCGGCCGTGGAGGCGACGCGCGCGCGCTTCGGTGAGACGGCCTACCCCGGCTCGCCCCAGATCATCCGCGAGGCCCTGCGCCGGGGCGACCGCGGCGTGTTCGTGGAGCTGCATCCGCAGGACGCGGACGTCCTTAGCCGGCGCTACAACCAGGATCCGCTCACCAAGGTGATGCGGTTCGACGGCTGGACCGCCCTCAACGCCCTGATCCCGCCCCCCGAGCGGCGCGGGCTCGTGCTGATCGATCCGCCCTTCGAGGTGACGGGCGAGATCGAGCGGCTCGGCGCGCTGCTGCTCAAGGCGGTGGCGAAATGGCCGACGGGGGTCTTCCTCGCCTGGTATCCGATCAAGGATCACGCCGGCATCGCGGCGATGATCGAGACCCTCGACCGCGCGCTGACCCGCCCGGCCCTGCGCCTCGACCTGCTGATCCAGCATCCCGACGCCACCGCCGGTCTCGCCGGCAGCGGGCTCGTGGTGGTCAATCCGCCCTGGACGCTGGCCGACGAGGCGGCGCTGTTCCTGCCGGCCCTGGCCGAGCGCCTCGCCCGCGACGATTACGGCGCCTTCCGTTGCGACGCGGTCGGCCCGCAGGAATAGGGGCGGCTACCCTTGCGTTCCGCGAGAATGCTATCATATTTCGATAGCATGAATCGTCGGAACGCCAAGACCCTGGAGGCAGTGTTCACCGATCCGGTGTCTCCGTCGATCGCCTGGGCCGATATCGAGACCCTCCTTCTGGCGGCCGGATGCCGGTTGATCGAAGGGGCCGGCTCGCGCGTGCGGTTCGAGTACCGGGGCGTCGTCGCCAGCTTCCACCGCCCGCATCCGGCGAAGGAAGCCAAGCGCTATCAGGTGCGGGACGCGCGCGATTTCCTCATGAAGATCGGAGTCGGGCCATGAGCGCCATGAGCTACGAAGGATTTTATGCCCGCGTGGAGTTCGACGCGGAGGACGGGCTGTTCGTCGGGCATCTCGCCGGCATCAACGACGTGGTCGGCTTCCATGCCGAGACCGTGGACGACCTGAGGCGCGCCTTTCATGAGGCCGTCGAGGACTATCGGGCGACCTGCGCGCTGACCGGAAAGGCGCCCGAGAAGCCCTATTCCGGCAAGGTGATGCTGCGGATCGCCCCGGACGTCCATGCTCGCGCGGCACTGGCGGCGGAACTCGCGGGCAAGAGCCTCAACCAATGGGGCGAGGAGGTTCTCGCCACGGCCAGCCTCGCCGCCCTTAGAAAAGCGGGATGACCGGCCCGGCTTTGCCGTCATGCGATCCTGTGATCGCAGGATCGAAGCCGGCACAGTCGCGTCGGCGGCCGGAAACGCCTATATGCGAGCGGTTCCAACATCCGAAGATCGGTTGAAGCAGATGGCGACGGGCTCGCTCGACACCGCGCGACGCGAGGGCGGCGCATTCTCCGGCATCGAGAAGACGCCGGAGTTCCAGCCGGATTCCGCCCCCCTTCCGGGGATGCGCTCCTCCCTCGTCGGCCTCCCCCGCGAGGACCTGAAGGCGCGGCTGCTGGCGGTCGGCGTGCCCGAGCGCGAGACGCGCATGCGCGCCGGCCAGCTCTGGCACTGGCTGAACCTGCGCGGCGCCACCGATTTCTCCGAGATGACCAATGTCGGCAAGGGTCTGAAGGCGACGCTTAGCCAGCACTACACCCTTGACCGGCCCGAGGTGGTGAGCCGCCAGGTCTCGCGCGACGGCACCCGCAAATGGCTGCTGCGCATGGCGCCCACCGGCCGGCACGACCACAATCGCGGCGCCGAGATCGAGTGCGTCTACATTCCCGGCCCGGACCGGGGCACGCTCTGCGTGTCGAGCCAGGTCGGCTGCACGCTGACCTGCTCGTTCTGCCACACGGGCACGCAGCGCCTCGTGCGCAACCTGTCGGCCGCCGAGATCGTGTCGCAGCTCGTGGTCGCCCGCGACGAGCTCGGCGACTGGGTCGGCCAGATGCCCTCGCGCGACGCCTCCGGCGCGGGCGAGGTCGGGCGGCTCGTCACCAACATCGTGTTCATGGGCATGGGCGAGCCCCTCTACAATCTCGACGCGGTGATCGACGCGGTGGGCGTGATGTCCGACCAGGACGGCATGGGGCTCTCGCGCCGCCGCATCACCGTCTCGACCTCGGGGGTGGTGCCGCAGATGCAACGCCTCGGCGAGGAGGCGCATGCGATGCTCGCGGTCTCGCTGCACGCCGTGCGCGACGACATCCGCGACACGCTGGTGCCGCTCAACCGCAAATATCCGATCGCGGACTTGCTCGACGCCTGCCGACGCTATCCGGGGCTCAACAACGCCAGGCGCATCACCTTCGAGTACGTGATGCTCAAGGGCGTGAACGATTCGGATGCCGATGCGCGCGAATTGGTGCGCCTCCTCAAGGGCATCCCGGCCAAGATCAACCTGATTCCGTTCAACCCCTGGCCCGGCAGCGTCTACGAATGCTCGGACTGGGAGCGCATCGAGCGCTTCTCCGAGATCGTGTTCAACGCCGGCTACGCTTCGCCGGTGCGCACCCCGCGCGGGCGCGACATCCTCGCCGCCTGCGGCCAGCTCAAGAGCGAGACCGAGAAGCTGCGCGCCCGCGCCCGGATGATGCTCGACGAAGGCATCGGCCCGGAAGGGCTCTATGCCGGGCTCGACGACGACTGAGCGCGCCCGCATCCGCCTTGCCCTTTCGCCGGCCCCGCCTCATATCTTGTCCCGGAACCGGGACATAGCGAGGGGCATCGTGACCGCTTTTGCGCTGAAGGACGTGATGTCCTCGGACGGACTTGTCGAGACGGGACGGCTCAGCGCCCATCTCAAAGTCTCGAAGATCGAGCTCGCGGCCGCCGCCGGCCTCTCGCGCGACGCCGTCTCGAAGACCGCGCGCCTGAAGGCCCCCGCGACCCAGAGCCGCCTGCGCGACGTCGTCGAGATCATCACCCGCATCCTGCCCTGGGCAGGCTCGGTGCCGCAGGCTTATGCCTGGTACAGGGCGCAGCCCCTGCCCTCCTTCGGCGACCAGACCGCCGAGGATCTGGTGAAGGAGGGCCGGGCCGAGGCGGTGAAGGCCTATCTCGCGCGGATCGCGGCCGGCGGCTACGCGTGAGGCTGACGGGCCAGGTCTACCGGGCCCATCACCCGCGCTGGGCGTTCGCCCCGGCCTCGGGGCAGGGCGCCGCCCTGCATGGAGGCCGCTTCAACCCGAAGGGCCTGGCGGCGCTCTACACCTCCCGCCGGCTGGAGACGGCCTGGCTCGAGGCGCAGCAGGCGTTTCCGTTCAAGGCCCAGCCGATGACGCTGTGCGCCTACGAGGTCGACTGCGCGGATGTCGCCGATCTCACCGATCCGGCGGAACGGAGCCGGCTCGGGATTGCGGAAGCCGATCTCGCCTGCGCCTGGGAGGACATCGCCGCGCGCGGGGCGATCCCGCCGAGCTGGGATCTCGCGCTCCGGCTGCTGGCGGCGGGGGCGAGCGGCATCCTGGTCCGCAGCTTCGCGGCGGCGGCCGGGCCGCGCGACGTCAACGCGGTGTTCTGGCGATGGGCGGACGCGCCGCCGCATCGGGTCCGCGCCGTCGACGACGCGGACCGTCTGCCGAAGGACGATTCCTCCTGGCGGTGAGCCGGCTCAGAACAGCCCGTCGATCTGGCCGTTGGCGTCGAGGCGGATGGTGTCCGCGGCCGGCACCTTGGGCAGGCCGGGCATGGTCATGATCTCCCCGCAGATCGCCACCACGAAGCCGGCGCCCGCCGAGAGGCGCACGTCGCGCACCGCGATGACGTGCCCGCTCGGCGCGCCCATCAGGCCGGGATCGGTGGAGAACGAGTACTGGGTCTTGGCCATGCAGACCGGCAGGTGGCCGTAGCCCTCCTTCTCGAAGGAGGCGAGCTTCTGCGCGGCCTTCGATTCGATCTGCACCGAGCCCGCCCCGTAGAGCTTGGTCGCGATGGCGTTGATCTTGTCGGAGAGCTTGGCCTCGGACTCGTAGGCGTAAGCAAGCGGCTGCTGCGGCCCTTCCGCGAGCTTCACCACGGCCTGCGCCAGACCCTCGGCGCCGGCGCCGCCATCCGCCCAGTGCTTGCAGGTGATCGCCTCGACGCCGAGCCTGTCCCGGCAGAGCGTCTTCAGCGCGTCGTGCTCGGCGTCGGTATCGGCATGGAAGTGGTTCACGCCCACCACCACCGGCAGGCCGAAGTCGCGCACGTTGGCGACGTGGCGCTCGAGATTCGCGAACCCCTTCTCCAGGGCGGCGATGTTCTCGGAGCCCAGCGACTTCTTGTCGACGCCGCCATGCATCTTGAGGGCGCGCACGGTGGCGACGATCACCACGGCCGAGGGCTTGAGCCCCGTCTGCCGGCACTTGATGTCCAGGAACTTCTCCGCGCCGAGATCGGCGCCGAAGCCGGCTTCCGTCACCGCGTATTCGCCGAGCTTCAGCGCGGTGCGGGTGGCGATCACCGAGTTGCAGCCATGGGCGATGTTGGCGAAGGGGCCGCCATGGATGAGGGCCGGGTTGCCCTCCAGCGTCTGCACGAGGTTCGGCTGGAGCGCGTCCTTCAGGAGCACCGTCATGGCGCCCGTGGCCTTCACGTCCTTGAGGGTGACGAGCTTGCGGTCGCGGGTCTCGGCGATGACGATCTTGCCGAGGCGCTCTTCCAGATCGGCGAGGTCCTTCGCCAGGCAGAACACCGCCATCACCTCGGAGGCGACGGTGATGTCGAAGCCGTCTTCCCTCGGAAAACCGTTGGCGACGCCGCCGAGCGACTGGTTGATGGCGCGCAGCGCCCGGTCGTTCATGTCGACCACGCGCCGCCAGAAGATGCGCCGCACGTCGATGTTGAGCTCGTTCGTCCAGTAGACGTGGTTGTCGATGAGCGCGGCCGCGAGGGAGTGCGCCGAGGTGATGGCGTGGAAGTCGCCGGTGAAGTGCAGGTTGATCTGCTCCATCGGCACGACCTGCGACTTGCCGCCGCCGGCCGCCCCGCCCTTCATGCCGAAGCAGGGGCCGAGCGAGGGCTCGCGCAGGGCGATCACCGCCTTCTTGCCGATGCGGTTCAGGGCATCGCCGAGGCCGACCGTGGTGGTGGTCTTGCCCTCGCCGGCCGGCGTCGGCGAGATCGCGGTGACGAGGATCAGCTTGCCGTCGGGCCTGCCCTCCAGCGAGGCGATGTAGCCGTGGTCGATCTTGGCGATGTGCTTGCCGTAGTTGTGGAGCGCATCGTCCGGGACGCCGAGCTTTTCCGCGACATGGGCGATGGGCTTCAGGGTCGCCGCGCGGGCGATCTCGATGTCGGAGGGCATGTTTTCCTCACCTCACGTCTTTAGCGTGGCGTCCGCCATTCGGCGCGCTTCGGCCCCGCGGGACCGCCGGCCGCTTGTGTACGGCGTTAGGCCATCTTGATAGCCCGATCCCCGCACTCTGGGCGAGAGGGCGCGAAAAAGCGCGTTGGATGTTTTTCGAGGCGCCGCAAAAATAAGTTGAGGTCCGCCCTGCGAACCGATCCGCCTAGCGTGTCGGGCCGACCGTCGCGGTGAGGCGAACGTTGAGGGTCTTGAGCACCCGCATGGCGGTATCGAGGCTCGGATTGCCGTCCTCGGACAGGGCCCGATACAGGCTTTCGCGGGAGAGGCCGGCCTCGCGGGCGATCTGGGTCATGCCGCGCGCGCGCGCGACGACTCCGAGCGCATGCCGGAACAGCGCCGCGTCCCCCTCCTCGACGGCCGCCGCGAGATACTCGGCGACGGCCTCGTCGGTGCCGAGATATTCGGCGGAATCGTAGGGCCTGGTCTCCGGCATCGTTCCCTCGATCCTCAGACGGTCGCCGCCAGCGCCTTGGCCTTCGCGATGTCCCGGTCCTGGCTTCCCTTGTCGCCCCCGCAGAGCAGGACGATCAGCGCCTCGCCCCGGAGCACGAAATAGACGCGGTAGCCCGGCCCGTGATCGATGCGCAGCTCGCTCACGCCCTCGCCCACCGGCTTGACGTCGCCGGCGTGCCCGAGGGCGAGACGATCGATGCGCAACGCGATCCGGGCTTTCGCCCGCTCGTCTCGCAACCCCTTGATCCATGCGTCGAAACGCTCGGTTCGCAGGATCCTCGGCATGGCAATGCGTATCCTATAGGCTACACACGATCAATGGCCGGCGACGCCGGGCCTCACGCCACCGCCCGGATCGCTCCCGCCAGACCGTCGACGATCTCGCCGATCTGGTCCTCGCTCACGATCAGCGGGGGGGTGATCGCCAGGGTGTCGCCGCCGGCGCGCACGACGAAGCCCGCGTCGAAGGCGTGGTCCATGGCCTCGAACGCGCGAAGACCCGGCGCGCCGGGGCGCGGGGCGAGGTCGATGGCGGCCGACAGGCCGAGCGTGCGGATGTCGAGGACGTTCGGCAGGCCGCGCAGGCTCATCACGGCTTCCGCCAGCACCGGCTCCAGGGCGCGGGCGCGGGCGAAGAGATCCTCGTCGCGGTAGAGGTCGAGGGTGGCCAGCGCGGCGGCGCAGGCGAGCGGATGCCCGGAATAGGTGTAGCCGTGGAAGAGCTCGACCATGTGGTCGGGCCCCTGCATGAGGGCGTCGAAGACCGGCTCGCGCGCGATCACGCCGCCGAGCGGCACGGTTCCCGAGTTCACCGCCTTGGCGAAGCAGATCATGTCCGGCACCACGCCGTAGCGCTCGGCGGCGAAGGCATGGCCGAGACGCCCGAACCCGGTGATGACCTCGTCGAAGATCAACAGCAGGCCATGGCGGTCGCAGAGCGCGCGCAGCCGCTCCAGATAGCCCTTCGGCGGCGGCAGCACGCCGGTGGAACCCGCCATCGGCTCGACGATCACGGCGGCGATGGTGGAGGCGTCGTGAAGCGCCACGATGCGTTCGAGATCGTCGGCGAGATGGGCGCCCCAGTCCGGCTCGCCCATGGAGAACGCCTGCCGCTCCCGGTCGTAGGTGTGGGGCAGGTGGTCGATGCCCGGCAGCCCGGTGCCGAACGCCTTGCGGTTGGCCGCGATGCCCCCCACCGAGATGCCGCCGAAGCCGACGCCGTGATAGCCGCGCTCGCGCCCGACGATCCGGGTGCGCCGGCCCTCCCCCCTGGCCTGCCAGTAGGCGAGGGCGATCTTGAGCGCGGTGTCGACGGATTCCGAGCCGGAGTTGCAGAAGAACACCCGGTCGAGGTCGCCGGGCGCGAGATGGGCGATGCGCGAGGCCAGCGCGAAGGCGCCGGGATGGCCGAACTGGAAGGGCGGCGCGTAGTCGAGCGCCGCCGCCTGGCGCTGGATCGCGGCGGTGATCGGCGCGCGGTTGTGCCCGGCGTTGCAGCACCACAGGCCGGCGATGCCGTCGAGGACGCGCCGCCCGTCCGGGGTGAGATAGTGCATCCCCTCGGCGCCCGCGATCAGGCGCGGCTTGCGGCGGAAGGCGCGGTTGGCCGTGAACGGCATCCACCACGCGTCGAGGTCGTTCGGGCCGGCGGGCAGCGTCCGCATGGTCTTCCAGTCCCGTGAGGTTCGAGGGCGCGGCGCAGGCATCGGCCGCGCGCCGTGGGTTTCGGGTCTCACCCGGCGGGATGCAAGCGCGCGACCACCCAGATTGCGGTGGAATCGCCCTTCCGGGGGGCCCCCTCCGCTTGCCCGGAACCGAACGGTCGGCGACAACTTCAACGCGATGTCCGGCGGCAGGCCGCATCGCCGACCCCACCCGCCCGTGAGCGTCACCCTGTCGCGGAAGTATCGAGAATCCCGATGGCCCGGTCCCTAGGCCAATCCGCGCGCCTCCTCGTTCCCGGCCTCCTCGCCCTCGTCGTGCTGGCGCCGCTCGCGGTGCTCTCGCCGACCGTCGCCGCCCTCTCGCTCGCCGCGCTCGGCGGGGCGGTGGCCTGGCTCGCCCGCGCTCGCGCGGCGGCGCTCGCGGCCCGCTGCGACAAGCTCTCGACGGAGTTCGGCGTGCTCTCGGAGCGCCTGCTGCGGCTCGAGGCGCTGGCGGGCGCCGAGAAGCTGCGGGCCGACACGGCGCGGGCGGCCGGCGCCGAGGCGCTCTCGGCCGGGGTCGAGGAGGTGACGGTGGAGATCGGCCTGCTCAGCGGCATCGTGCGCGATCTCGCCGCCGTCGTGGCCGCCCAGGACGGCGAGATCGCCCGCCTCAAGGAGGCGCCCCCGCCGGAGCCCGCCGCCCCCGTGCCGCAGAGCCTCGCCGCGCCGGCGGCGCCTCCTCCGCCCGAGCCCTCCCCGCCGGCGCCGCGCCCCGTGCTGCCGGAGATGCCCGCCTCTCCCCGCCCGATCCCGCCGCGCCGCCCCGACCCGGCGGCCTTCGACGCGCTCGATGAGGAACCGCGCGGGAGACGGGGAGACGGCGGCGAGGCGGCGATGGTCGCCGCCTTCGACGGGGCGGGGCTCGAGGTCCATCTCCAGCCGATCGTGACGCTGCCGCAGCGCAAGGTGTCCTCCTACGAGGCGTCGGCGCGTCTGCGGGTCGAGGGTGTCCTGCTGGCGCCGGAGACCTTCGTGCCCGTGCTCGAGCGGCACGGCCGCACCACCGATCTCGACCGGCGCATGCTCCAGCGCGTCGCCACCATCGCCCGCCACCTCGCCGGGCGCGGCAGCGAGGCGGCGGTGTCCTACGGGCTGTCGCCGCTCTCGCTGTTCGAGCCGGGCTTCCTGCGCTCGCTCGCGCGCATCGTCGCGGAGCCGGCGCTGGCCGGACGGCTGGTGCTGGCGCTGCCGCAGGAGAGCTGGCGCAGCCTCGACGCCGAGCAGGCGAGCGCGCTGGCGGCGCTGCGCGGGCGCGTCGGCTTCACCCTCGACCGTCCGACCGACCTGCGCTTCGACGCCCTCTCGCTCGCCGAGCGCGGCGTCGGCCAGGTGAAGGTGCCGGCCGAGCTGCTGCTGCGGGCCGCCGCCGGCCGGCGCGGGCTCTCCGACATCGCCGTCGAGGACCTCGTCGCGGCGCTCGCGCGCTCGGGCATCCGGCTCGTGGCCGACCGGGTCGAGCGCGAGGCCGACGTGCCCGACCTCATCGATCTCGACGTGCCCTTCGCGCAGGGCGGCGTCTTCGCCGGCCCCCGCGCGGTGCGCGCCGAGGTGCTCGCGACGCCGGCCCCCGCCCCCGTTCCCCCCGAGCCGGAGCAGGAACCCGAGCCGCCCGCGCCGCGCCGCAACTTCCGCGATTTCCTGCGCCGGGCGGGCTGACCCGCCCCCGGCGGGGCCGGCGCGTGCGTTGCATCATGGGCCGGCGGCGCCTATGCGGACGGCCTCGCGCCCACTCCTGTCGAGGACATGCCGATGCCGGCCCAGGCCATCCCGGCGGCCAGACCGCCCGCCGACCCGACGCCCCCGGTCCTCGACGGGCTGCGCCAGATCGCGGAGGGGTACGACCTGATCCTCTGCGACGTCTGGGGCGTGCTCCATGACGGCATCCGCGGGCACCGCGCCGCCGCCGAGGCGCTGATCCGCTTCCGCGCGCTGCCGCCGGACGGACGGCCCCGGCGGGTGGTGCTGGTCTCGAACGCGCCGCGCCCCTGGGAGGGCGTGCAGCGCATTCTCGACGGCTTCGGCGTCGACCGCGACGCCTACGACGCCATCCTCACCTCGGGGGACCTCACGCGCGGCATGATCGCCACGGTGCAGGCCGAGCGGGGGCGCGACATCCCCATCCATCATCTCGGGCCGGAGCGGGACGCGGGCATCTTCGACGGGCTCGGGCTGAGCCTCGTGCCGGCCACCGATTGCCGCCTCGTCGTCTGCACCGGCCTGTTGGACGACGACGTCGAGACCGTGGAGGACTACCGCGCGCGCCTCGCCGATTTCCGCGGGCGCGGGGTGCCGATGATCTGCGCCAACCCCGACCTCGTGGTGGAGCGCGGCGGCCGGCTGATCCCCTGCGCGGGCCTGATCGCGGCAGCCTTCGCCGAGAGCGGCGGCGTCGTGACCTATGCCGGAAAGCCCCATCGCCCGATCTACGAGGAGGCGCTCGCCATGGCGGGGCGTCTCGACGGGCGGGAGCCGCCGGCGAAGGCGCGGGTGCTGGCGCTGGGCGACGCGCTGCGCACCGACATCGCGGGGGCGGACGGCTTCGGCCTGCCGAACCTGCTCGTCGCACGCGGGATCCACGCCGCCGAGCTCGGCCTCACGGCCGATTCGGGCGATCTCGGCGGGCTCGCCGACTGGCTCGCGACCAAGCCCGTGCGGCCCGGCGCGGTGATCGAGCACCTGACCTGGTAGACCCGTCTCAGGCGAACAGGGCGTCGATGTCGTTCTGGGAGGTCTCGGGGCCGGCGATCTGCGGGCCGTTGAGGAGCAGGCGCTCGGCGCGCGCCTTGCGCTCGGCTTCCGCCGGATCGTAGCCGGCCTCGTCGCGGGCCTTCACGGCGGCGGCGAAGCGCGCGAGCCGCAGCTCCAGATGGCGCAGGGCCTCCACCACCTTGCCGATGCGCTGGCCGGTGATGTCCTGGAAGGCGCAGGCCTCGAAGATCTCGTAGATCTTCCCCTCGACGTTCTCGCGGTAGCTCGCGTCGTCGGGCAGGGCGAGCATCGCCTCGGCGGAGGCCATGATGGTGTTGGTGGCCCCGGCGGTCGCCGCGAGCACGCTGCCGAGCTCCTCATGCGCCATCGGGATGCGGTCGCGCGTGATCTCGTTCGCGCGCAGCGCGGCGATCTCGGTGCGCATGTGGCTGATGTAGTCGGCGATCTCCACGAGCTCGCGGATGACGCGGCCGGACGCGTCCTCGAAGCCGTTCTCGCCGGTCTTGATCTGAAATCCCATGGCCGTCCCCATCCCGCAGGGCACTCGTCCGACGGAGCGCGTCCGACGCCGCGGCCGGAAAGCCGCGGCGGCCGGCGCGAAGGCGGCTCAGGCGCCGCAGACGGCCTCGATCTTGGTCTTGAGCGTCGCCGCGTTGAACGGCTTGACGATGTAGTTGTTCACGCCGGCCTTCTTGGCGGCGATGACGTTCTCGGTCTTGGACTCGGCCGTGACCATGATGAAGGGCGTCGTGCGCAGGCCCTCGTCGGCGCGCACATGACGGAGCAGCTCGTAGCCCGTCATCGGCTCCATGTTCCAGTCGGAGATCACGAGGCCGTATTTGCGGTTCTTCAGGCGGGCGAGGGCGGCGGTGCCGTCGGAGGCGTCGTCGACCTCCTCGAAGCCGAGCTGCTTCAGGAGGTTGCGGATGATGCGGACCATGGTCTGGTAGTCGTCGACGACCAGGATCGGCATGCTGAGATCGAGGGCCATGGGCTGTCTGCTCCGGGATCGGGGAGCCGGTGCCGCGGCTCCTCGGTGACGCACAAGGGGGCGAGGCGACCTGCGGAAGCCTCTTGCCCGGACATTACGCCCGGTCGGATTGCGAAGCGGTTAACCGCCGCGCGCCCGCGCCGCATCGCGTGACGGTTCCCGCTCGCTTGACCGGGAGGGCGGATTTCTCCAGGGTCCGGCCGCGCCGGAGGCCGGGCATCCGGCCCGGAACGCCCTTCGCAACGCGAGCCTTCAGGATTCGATGTCGTCAGGCGACGAGACGCCCGCGCGGCCCTTCATCCTCTGCCGCGAGGGCGAGGCCGTCCCGGCGGCGCTCGCGGGAGCCGTCGCCGCGCTCGGCAATTTCGACGGAGTGCATCGCGGCCACCGGGCGCTGATCGAGACGGTGCGCGCCCGCGCGGCCCGTGCCGGACGCCCCGCCGTGGTGCTCACGTTCGAGCCGCATCCGCGCGCCTTCTTCTCGCCCGCCCTGCCGATGTTCCGCCTCACCGGGCCGGGCGCGAAGGAGGTCGTCTTCCGGCGCCTGGGGCTCGACGGGCTGATCGTGCGCCGCTTCGACGCGGCGCTCGCCGGCACCGGGGCGCGGGACTTCGTGCACGGCCTGCTGAAGGGCGAGCTCGGCCTGTCGGGGGTGGTGATCGGGCACGACTTCCATTTCGGGCGCGGCCGGGAGGGCAACCCGGCGATCCTCGCCGATCTCTGCCGCGAGGCGGGGCTCGACTGCGTCGTCGTGCCCGCCGTCTCGCTGGAGGCGGGTGCCGAGCCGGTCTCGTCGAGCGCCATCCGCAGGGCGCTGACGGAAGGCGACGTCGCCGCCGCCAACGCGCTTCTCGGCTACCGCTGGTTCGTGGAGGGCCGCGTGCGCCACGGCGACAAGCGCGGCCGCGTGCTGGGCTTTCCCACCGCCAACGTGGCGCTCGGCGACTGCGCCCTGGCGCACGGGATCTATGCGGTGCGCGCGCGCCTCGCCGACGGCCGCGTGGTCGACGGGGTGGCGAGCTACGGCCGCCGCCCGACCTTCGACGACGGCGCGCCGCTCCTCGAGGTCAATCTGTTCGACTTCTCGGGCGACCTCTACGGACAGGACATCGCCGTGGAGCTCGTGGACTTCATCCGCGGCGAGGAGCGCTTCCCCGACGCCGACGCCCTCGTCGCGCGCATGGAGATCGATGCGCGCGAGGCGCGGGAACGCCTCGCGGCGGACGCCGTGCCCTCGATGCTCGGAGCCTGAACCGGGCTCAGCGCCTGGGAAGGTCCGTCGCGGCGAGCCTGCCGGCGGCCCGCGAGAGCGTCTCGTCGCGCGGGCCGCTCAGCGCATAGGCCGAGGCGCCCGAGGTCCAGTAGGCGGTGGCGCCGTCCTCGGAGCGGGTCACGAGGCCGGGCTGGCCCTCGATCCGGCTGCGGGTGGCGAAGAGCGACAGGTCGCCGAGATCGCCGGCATCGATGGCGACCTCGACGCCGGTGCCGTTGCGGGCGGGATAGATCTGCACGTCGCGCACGGTCCAGCCCGTGGGCAGCGCCGGCAGCGCCACCCCGGTCGCCGCCTCGATGCCCGCGCGGTCATAGGCGGTCACGGGCTGCTGCGAGGCGAGGCCCAGGCGCAGACGGGCGGTCTCGCGGGCCTTCTGGGCCTCGGCCACCACCGCCGGGTCGATGGAGGCGGCGAAGGTCTCGGGCACGCCGAACTCGTTGATCTCGCCATGCGCCAGCCAGCCCGCGCCGACCAGCACGGCGATGGCGGCGGCCCGCTTCAGCCGGGCGGCGAAACGGTCCCAGCGCAGCGCCCGCTCGAAGCGGCGGGCGGCGAGCAGGAGTCGGTCGGGCCCCGGACCGGGCTGGTGGGCGAAGGCCTCGCGCAGGGCGTCGCGGTCGTGGAGGTCGGCCATCACCTGCGCCGCGATCTCCGGGTTGCGGGCGAGATGGGCCTCCACGTCGAGGCGGCGCAGGGGATCGATCTGCCCGTCGACATAGCCGGCGAGGTCGATATCCGTGATCGGGTCGGTCATGGCATCGGTCATGGCACTGGTATCCGTCCTCGCGAAGCGGCGGCCCCGCCGTGGAATGCGTGACGGGGTCCGCCGCGCCGGTCTCCCGCGCGCGAACTCCCGTGGTTTCGGGGCGTAACGGGCGGCGTCAGCCGTCGCCGACCGCGCGGCGCCCCTCCTGGAAATCGTCGTCCGACTCGTCCGGTCCCACCAGCCTCAGGCGCGGCCTTGCCGGTCGAGGGTCGGGGGTCTCGTCGCGGGCAGGCTTGAGCCGTCCGCCGCCGTCCTCGAAGGCCCGCAGCGCCGCCCGGCCCCGGCCGAGCCGCGACATCAGCGTCCCGATCGGGATGCCGAGCACGGCGGCCGCCTCGGCATAGGCGAGCCCCTCGATGGTCACGAGATGGAGCGCTGCCCGCTGCTCCTCGGGAAGCGCCTCGAAGGCGCGGCGGATCTGCGCGAGGCGCAGCTGCGATTCCTGGGCGGGCAGCGCCACCTCGTCGCTCAACTGGACGAGCACGTCCGCGTGGCGGGCCTCGACGCGCTTGCGGCGCTGCTCGTCGATGAAGACGTTGTGCAGCACCGTCATCATCCAGGTGCGCAGGTTGGTGTTCGGCCGCAGCCCGGCCCGCGATTCGAGGGCGCGCACCAGGGTATCGTGGACGAGGTCGTCGGCGCGCAGGCTGTCGCGCGTCAGCGCCCGCGCGTAGCGCCGCAGCGGCACCAGCAGCTCCACGATGTCCTGGCGCTTCGCGGAATCCTGGCTCGATGAACCCTGGGCGGCGTCGCGGCGCTTAGAGAAATCGACGATCATGAATAGCCAACGCGCGGGGAGCGAGATTTAATCCGCGCTTCCCCGCACGAGATTTCCCCGCACGAGCGCTACTGGTAGGCCATGCGCAGGTCGACGGAGCTGTCGCGGCCGACATCCTCGTAATGGGCGTCGAGCCAGGCCCTCGCCGCGTCCCGGCCCCGGTCGCGAAGGGTCCCGAAGGCCTCCCAGCGGGTGTCCATGCGCGAGGACGCGGCCTGGTCGTCGAGGAGGTCGGTGCCGTCGATGCGGTGGACGAGGACCTTCTTGTAGTCGCCCTTCCCCAGAACGCCGTCCTCGATCAGGGTGTCGAGGAAGTCGATCGCCCGCAATTCGCGCATCAGGTTGGCGTTGAAGGTGATCTCGTTCAGCCGGTCGCGGATCTCGTCCTGGGTGCGCGGGGTGTGCCGGCGCTCGACGGGGTTGATCTGCACCAGCACGATGTCGCGGGTCAGCGCGCCGCGATGCAGGGGATAGAGCGGCGGGTTGCCGAGATAGCCGCCGTCCCAATAGGGCACGCCCTCGATTTCCACCGCCTGGAACACCGTCGGCAGGCAGGCCGAGGCCATCAGGTGGTCGGCGGTGAGGCGCTCGCGCTCGAACACCGCGAGCTTGCCCGTCCAGACATTGGTGGCCGAGACGTAGATCCCGGCGGTGTCGGCCTCGCGCAGGCGCTCGAAATCCACCTGCGCCACCAGCGCCTTGCGCAGCGGGTTGATGTTGAGCGGATTGGTGACGTAGGGGCTCGGCGACAGCACCTTCGACCAGAGCGTGGCGAGCGGGCTGTCCTTCCACAGGCCGAGCAGCCCGTCGACGGCCCGGCGCTGCGCCGGCCAGAGATCGCCGTCGAGGCTGACCTCGCGCCAGAAGCGCGCCAGCCCGTCGCGGGCGCCCTCCGGGCCGCCCTTCAGCCAGCCATCCGTCATCACCACGGCGTTCATGGCGCCGGCACTGGCGCCCGTCACCGCCTCGAAGGCGAGCCGGCCGTCCTCGATCAGCGCGTCGAGCACGCCCCAGGTGAAGGCGCCGTGCGCGCCACCGCCCTGGAGGGCGAGGGACACCGTCTTCTCCGCGCGCGGACCGGCGAGGATGCGGCGGGGAGGATGGGTGACGGGCCGGTCCTCGGCCTCTCCGGGGATGGCGGTCGCCGGGTTGAGCGGCTCGGCGCCGCGGGCGTGGGAATCGCTCATTGGCTTCTGCATGCTCATGGGTGAGGCGTCCCGAACGGGGCCGTCTCGTCCGGCCTGACATGGGATGTTGCAGTGCGGTAGCAACGGCTACGCCAGTGTGACCTGATCTCCCATGCGCCCGGCGCAAGGCCCGATCGGCCGTGCGCTTCCGCACCGCGCCGGGGCGCCGAACTCGACATCGGCGCCGGGATGGGACATGACACGCGCGGACGCGGGCCGTTCCGCCGCATTCTTGACGCGGCGCGGCGTCACGCTCAGCTAACGGATCGGGCGTAGACGGGTCGTCCGGCCGAGACACTCCGATTCGCGCGGCCGGCGGACGAGCCGCCCCGGACGCGTCCGGGGCTCGGGCAGGCGCCGCAACCGCAGAAGGCCAGGGCAGGGTCCACGATGCAAGCCACCACAGCCGCCCTCGCGAACGAGCCGCTCGGCGGAGCGGGTCCCGAGATCGCCGGCCCCACGCCCCGGCATCGCACGGTGGGCGTGCGCGTCGGCGAGGGCGAGGGCGCCGTCACCGTGGGCGGGGGCGCTCCCATCGTCGTCCAGTCGATGACCAACACCGACACCGCCGACATCGACGCCACGGTGGCGCAGGTGAGCCAGCTCGCCCGCGCCGGCTCGGAGCTGGTGCGCATCACCGTCGACCGCGACGAGGCCGCCGCCGCCGTCCCGAAGATCCGCGAGCGGCTCGACCGCATCGGCGTGCATGTGCCGCTGGTGGGCGACTTCCACTACATCGGCCACAAGCTCCTCTCCGACCATCCGGCCTGCGCCGAGGCGCTGGCCAAGTACCGGATCAACCCCGGCAATGTCGGCTTCAAGGAGAAGAAGGACACCCAGTTCTCGACCATCGTCGAGCAGGCGATCAAGTACGGGAAGACCGTGCGCATCGGCGCCAACTGGGGCTCCCTCGACGAGGCCCTGCTCACGCATCTCATGGACGAGAACGCGAAGCTCCCCCGCCCCATCGACGCGCGCGCCGTGATGCGCGAGGCGATGGTGCGCTCGGCGCTGACCTCCGCCGACCGCGCCGTGGAGATCGGCCTGCCGAAGGACCGCATCATCCTCTCCGCCAAGGTCTCGGCGGTGCAGGACCTGATCGCGGTCTACCGCGAGGTCGCGCGCCGCTCGGACTACGCCATCCATCTCGGGCTCACCGAGGCGGGCATGGGCTCGAAGGGCCTGGTCGCGGCCTCCGCCGCCATCGGCGTGCTGCTCCAGGAGGGCATCGGCGATACCATCCGCTACTCGCTGACCCCCGAGCCCGGCGGCGACCGCACCGTCGAGGTGAAGGCCAGCCAGGAGCTCCTCCAGACCATGGGCTTCCGCACCTTCGTGCCGATGGTCGCGGCCTGCCCCGGCTGCGGGCGGACCACCTCCACGACCTTCCAGGAGCTCGCCCGCGACATCCAGAGCTGGATCATCTCCTCCATGCCGGAGTGGAAGAAGACCTATCCGGGCGTCGAGGGCCTCAACGTCGCGGTGATGGGCTGCATCGTGAACGGGCCGGGCGAATCGAAGCACGCCGATATCGGCATCTCGCTCCCCGGCACCGGCGAGACCCCGACCGCGCCGGTCTTCATCGACGGCAAGAAGGCGATGACGCTGCGCGGCGCCACCCTCGCCAAGGATTTCGAGACGGTGGTGATCGACTATATCGAGCGCCGCTTCGGCCAGGGCGGCGGCGGCACCCGCGACGCGGCCGAGTAGGGAACCCGGCCGGCCCGACTTCCACGGGCCGGGCTCGGCGGCACGCGACACGGCGGCCATGGGTGACGGAAACGGCTTTCGGGACGCTCACGAGCGCCCGGACGTCCGGCCGATCAGACTCGCCCCACCCTCGAACCTCATCCTGACGTACTGCGACGCAGCCTAGAAGGAGCCCTCCAGCCGGCAGCAGGCCGGCCTGGAGACTTGAGGGCCGCCGACTCGGGCGACTTGTGGAGTGAAGTCGAGCCGGGCTCGGCGGGCGGAACGCGCTTCGGAACCCGAAACGGCCCGCCTAGCCGGCGCCCGTCGCTCAGGGCGCCTCGTCGAGCTGCTTCCTGGCGCGGGCGACGGCCGCCTCGCAGCCGGCGTGGTCGCCCTTGCCCTCGGCGGTCCGCGCCTCCTCGATGGCGACCCTGGCCTGCTGGGCCTTGTCGCCGCCCTTGCCGGCCTCCGCCGACTTCTCGGGAGGCGCCTCGGAGACCTTCGGCTCCCCCTTACGCGAGGCGTCCGCGCCCTGGCCCTCGCGCGCGGCGGCGACGCTTTTGCCCCCGGTGGAGGAGGCGATCGCCCCCGTCGCGGCCGCCTTTGCGCGCGTATCGAGAGTGGCGATGTCGTCGGCGCAGGCGGCGACCGCCGGGCCGGCGAGCGCGCCGAGGAGAGCGGCGGCGGTGAGGAAGCGCATCATCGTGTCGGATATCCCGTGTCGGGCCCGCCCCGTCGGCGGGCCTCCCATGAGAGACGGAAACGGCGGACGGGCCTCCGCCGATCCCGATTCTTTTCCGTTCAGGCGCTGAGCTGGTCGCGGATCGGCAGCTCGCGGATGCGCCGGCCGGTGGCCGAGAACACCGCGTTGGCGATGGCCGGCGCCACGGGCGGCACCCCTGGCTCGCCGACGCCGCCGAGCGGCCCGTCATAGGCACCCGAGGGCACCAGATGGACGCGGATCGCCTTCGGAGCGGCGTCGATGCGCACGACCTCGTAGCCGTCGAAGTTGTTCTGCTCGGCGCGGCCGTTCCTGAAGGTGATCTTCGAGGTGAGCGCGAGGCCCATCCCCATCACCACGGCGCCCTCCATCTGCGAGCGGATGCGCTCCGGGTTCACCTGCGGCCCGCAATCGACGGCGATGTCGATGGCGTGGACCTTCACGTTGCCCTTGTCGTCGACCTCCACCTCGGCGGCCACCGCCGTGTAGGTCACGAAGCTGTAATGCCCGGCGATGCCGAGACCCCGGCCCTTCTCGAGCTTGCGGCCCCAGCCGGCGCCGCCGGCCACGGTCTCGATCACCCGGCGCAGGCGCCCGGTGTCGATCGGGTAGCGCTTCGGGTCCTCGCCGTGGTTCCAGACATCGCCGATCTCGGTCGGATCGATGATGCGGGAGGGCCCGATGAGGTCGAGCAGGTAGTCCTTCTGGTCCCGACCCGCGGCATGCGCCAACTCGGCGACAAACGACTGGATCGCGAAGGCGTGCGGGATGTTCGAGACGGAGCGGAACCAGCCGATACGCACATGCGCGTCGGCCTCCGGGTTCTCGAGCCGGATGTTCGGCAGGGCGAAGGGCGTGTTGACGAGCCCCATGCCGAGCTCGAAGGGCAACTCGTGCTTGGCGCCGGGCGCGAAGATCGAGCCGATGGTCGGCGCCACGCTGCGGTGGAGCCAGGCCACCGGCATGCCCTTGTCGTCGAGCCCCGCCTCGAGATGCTCCACCGAGATCGTGTGGTAGTAGCCGTGGTGGATGTCGTCCTCGCGGGTCCAGACGAGCTTGACCGGCGCGCCGCCGACCTCGCGGCTGCACAGCGCCGCCTCGACCACGTAGTCGGGCTTGGACTTGCGGCCGAACCCGCCGCCGAGCAGCGTCACGTTCACGCGCACCTTGTCGGTGGGCAGGCCGAGGCGCTTGGCGATGCGGTCATGGGCCGCCTGCGGGCCCTGCGTGCAGGCCCAGGCTTCGCAGAACCCGTCCTTCACCCGCGCCACGGCAGCCGGCGGCTCCATGGGGGCCTGGGCGAGATGGGGCACGAAATACTCGGCCTGCACCTTGGTCTTGGCCTTCGCCATGGCGGCGTCGACGTCGCCCTGGTTGCGCACCACCTTGCCGGGCGCGCGCGCCGAGGTCTCCAGCGTCTTGCGGAAGGCATCGGTGTCGTAAGCGGCGTTGGGGCCGTCGTCCCAGACGATCTTGAGGGCCTCCCGGCCCTTCATCGCCGCCCAGGTGTTCCTGGCCACCACCGCGACGCCGCCGAGGGGCATGAATTCCGAAGGCAGGTCCACGGCGTCGATCTTGAAGACCTTGACGACGCCCGGCACCTTCTTCGCCTCGCTGTCGTCGTAGCTCTTCACCCGGCCGCCATAGACGGCGGGACGCGCGACGAGGGCGTAGAGCATCCCGTCGAGCTTGGTGTCGAGGCCGTACATCGCCTTGCCGGTGGTGATGTCGCGATTGTCGATGAGGCCGATCTTGCCCTTGCCGATGTAGCGGAAGGCCTCGGGCTTCTTCAGCACCACGCTCTCGCGCGACGGCACGGGCAGGGCGGCTGCCGCTTCCGCGACCTCGCCGTAACCCATCTTGCGGCCGGACTTGGCGTGGGCGAGCACATGGTTCTCGGCCGTGATCTCGGACGCCGGCACGCCCCACTTGGTGGCGGCGGCGGAGACCAGCATCGCCTTCGCGGCGGCGCCGACATGGCGGAACGGCATGAAGAAGTGGCGCAAGCTCCGCGAGCCGTCCGTATCTTGGTTGCCGAAGCGCTCTTCGTCGCCCCAAGCCTGGACCACCTTCACCTTCGACCAGTCGGCCTCCAGCTCGTCGGCGACGGTGAGCGCGATGGAGGTGCGCACCCCCGTGCCCATGTCGGAACGGTGATTCGTCACGGTGACGGTGCCGTCGGAAGCGATGGCGACGAAGACCTTCGGGTCGTCGCGCCAGCCATGCGGCATGCCGTCGGCGCCGAATTTCTTTTCCTGCTGCTCCTTGGTCTGGCCCTCGTCGGCGCGCGCGGTGTCGCGCAGGGACAGGGCCAGCACGAAGGCGCCGAGCCCCGCCACGATGGTGCGGCGGCTGACATTGTCGATGAGGGCGGGGGGCGTGTCGGCCTGCGGCTTAGAGGCGGCGAGCTCGGCCATCAATTTCGCTTCGTGGATCACAGGCGGCCTCCCTGGCTGGAGGCGCCGGCATCCGCCGCCTGATGGATCGCGGCGCGGATGCGCGGGTAGGTCCCGCAGCGACAGATATTGCCGCTCATGCCCTCGTCGATCTGCGCGTCGGTGGGCTTCGGGGTGTCCTTGAGGAGCGAGGCGGCCTGCATGATCTGGCCGCACTGGCAGTAGCCGCACTGGGCCACGTTGAGGTCGCGCCAGGCCACCTGGACCGGATGGTTCCCGTCCGGCGACAGGCCCTCGATGGTCGTGACCTCCTGGTCGGCGGCGGCCGAGACGGGAGTGATGCAGGAGCGGGTGGCGGTGCCGCCGAGATGGATGGTGCAGGCGCCGCAGAGGGCCTGTCCGCAGCCGAACTTGGTGCCGGTGAGCCCGAGCTCGTCGCGCAGGAACCAGAGCAGCGGCATGTCCGGGTCGCCGTCGAAGCTGCGTTTGGCTCCGTTCACGGTGAGAGTGATCATCGCTTCGTCCTGTGCTGGTGCCGGAAACGCCGGAGACCCGAGGGGTTCCGGCGTCGGGTGGCTGTCGCTGTCGCGCGCGAAGGCTTCGGCGCGGGTTGCATTGGCGGCTCGGCCGCCGGGCCCCACCCGCGCTTCATAGTCAGAATAATGCCAATCTAAGACAGCGCCGGCGCGGGGCGATCCCGGTCCGCTCGCGCGGTGTGCCAATTCGCACGAGGCGTCGGCGCCGGCCCTTGACCCGCCCGGCGCGTCCCCGATCCGGCTCGGACGGTCAGGTCAGACCGTCACCTGCGTGCCCACCTCGACCACGCGGCCCGTGGGGATCTGGAAGAAGTCGGTGGCGTCGTTGGCGTTCTTGGCCAGGGTGATGAAGATCTTGTCCTGCCAGAGCGGCATGCCCGAATGCGCGGCCGGACGGATCGAGCGCCGCGACAGGAAGAACGACGTCGCCATGATGTCGAACTTGAAGCCCTCGCGGCGCAGCAGGGTGAGCGTGCGGGGGATGTTCGGCGTCTCCATGTAGCCGAACTTCATCACGACCTTGTAGAAATGCGGCCCGATCGGCTCGATCCGCACCTTGTCGGCGGCGGCCGAGCGCGGCGTGTCCACGGTCTCGACGGTGAGCACGACGTTCTTCTCGTGCAGCACCTTGTTGTGCTTGAGGTTGTGCAGCAGCGCGGCCGGCGCGATCTCGGGGTCGCTGGTGAGGAACACGGCGGTGCCGCGCACATGGTGCGGGGGACTCTTCTCCAGCATGCCGACGAGCTCGATCAGCGGCACGTCGGTCTTGCGGGTCTTGTTGAACAGGATCGTGACCCCGCGCACCCAGGTCCACATCAGGACGATCAGGCAGCCGGCCACCAGCAGCGGCACGTAGCCGCCCTCGAACACCTTCAGCAGATTCGAGAGCAGGAACAGGAACTCGATCACGATGAAGGGCATGATCGCCGCCGCCGCGAGGATCGGCGAGAGCTTCCAGTAGCGCCACAGCACGATGAAGGAGAGGCTCGCGGTGAGCAGCATCGTGCCGGTCACGGCGATGCCGTAGGCCGAGGCCAACGCCGAGGAGGAGCGGAACAGGATCGCCAGCACCACCACGCCGATCATCAGCAGCGTGTTGATCTGCGGCAGGAAGATCTGGCCCGAATGCGACTCCGAGGTGTGGCGGATCTCCAGGCGCGGCAGCAGGCCGAGCTGGATCGCCTGCCGCGACAGCGAGAAGGCGCCGGTGATGACCGCCTGGCTCGCGGTGACGGTGGCGAGCGTCGCCAGGATCACCATCGGGATCAGGCCCCATTCCGGCACGAGCTGGTAGAACGGGTCGGTGGTCTCGGGCTTGGCCAGCACCAGCGCCGCCTGGCCCAGGTAGTTCAGCGCGAGGCAGGGGAAGACCAGCCCGATCCAGGCGAATTGGATCGGACGGCGGCCGAAATGCCCGAGATCGGCGAAGAGCGCCTCGGCTCCCGTCACCGCCAGGAACACCGCGCCCAGCGCGATCAGCGCCCCGCTGCCGTGGCCGAGCAGGTAATGCACCGCGTGCCAGGGGTTGAGCGCCTGGAACACCGAGGGGCTGACGATGATCGCCGGAACGGCCGCCGCGGCGAGCGCCAGGAACCAGACCACCATGATCGGCCCGAAGAACTTGGCGACGCGCTCCGTGCCATGGCTCTGGACGAGGAACAGCGCGAGGACGATCGCCACCGTGATCGGCAGCACGTAATGCTCCAGGGCCGGGGTGACGAGCTTCAGGCCCTCCACCGCCGAGAGCACCGAGATCGCGGGGGTGATGACCGAATCGCCGTAGAACAGCGAGGCGCCGAGCAGCCCGAGGATGAAGACGGTGCGCGAGCCGCCGAGCGCCTTCCGGGCGAGCGCCATCAGCGAGAGGATGCCGCCCTCGCCGTTGTTGTCCATGCGCAGCAGGATGATGACGTACTTGACCGTGACGATGAGGAACAGCGCCCACAGGATCAGCGAGACCGTGCCGACGACCTCCTCCGCGAGCAGGACGTTGTCCGCCCGCGCGGGCGCCAGCGCCTCGCGGAAGGCGTAGAGCGGGCTTGTCCCGATATCGCCGTAGACGACGCCGATGCAGCCCACGAGCAGCGTGCGGAAACCGGCCTTGGCATGGTCGTGGCCGGCCTCGGCGCCGTCGAGAGCGCCGGCCGGCACGGCCGCCTTGCCGCCCCCCTCGCCGGACGCGGGGCCGGGGGCCGCCGCCGGTTGCGCGGCGTCGGGCTGAGCGGCGGAGACGCTCGGATGCACGGGCTGGGTCATGGAGAGTGATCGAGGCTCGGGCGTGGCCGGCGATGGACGAAGGGGCTCACCGGTGTCCTCACGAGAGGAAGCGAAAAGCCTGCCGGCTGCGGGGATGGCCTCTCGGCCCGCCGCTCAAGGGATCGTGGGGCATCTGCTACCACGCCCCCGCGCGGGCGTGAACAGCGACCTTGTGGCCGGGCGGCGAAACAGGCGAGCCGCCGTACCGCGCCTCGGATACCGGCGCGGCCGGCCCGCTTCAGGCGGGCTCCTGCGACAGGCCCAGGCGCGCGGACAGCCGGTCCGCCAGCAGGTTCTCCGAGCTGAAGATGTAATCGAGCTGGCGCACGGTGACGGAGCGGGCGCCCATCCTCACCAGATCGTCGGAGAGGTCGAAGGCCGCGTCCGCCGGGCAGCGGAGGACGGTCTCCTCGCCCGACAGCGCGACCACCCCGCCGCGCCGCCCGATGGCGGCCTCCAGGGCGGCGCCGTCGAGGCCCGACGCGGCGAAGCGAATCTCGCGGCTGGTGCGGGCGGCCTCCTCGGCGGCGATGCGGCGCAGGACGACCTGCACCGTCCGCCATTGCGAGGGCGTCCACTCCGCCTTGAGGGAGGCGACCAGATTCGCCTGCGAGCGCAGGATGACGCCGTCGTCGACGATCTTCAGGGCATTGGCCTTCAAGGTCGCGCCCGTCGTCGTGATGTCGACGATGAGCTCGGCGGAGCCGATCGCCGGGGCTCCCTCCGTCGCGCCCAGGCTCTCGACGATGCGATAGTCGCCGACGCCCTTCTCGGCGAAGAAGCGCCGGGTGAGGTTCAGGTACTTGGTCGCCACCCGCAGCCTGCGCCCGTGCCGGAGACGCATCTCCACGGCGATCTCGTCGAGGTCGCGCATGGTGCGCACGTCGATCCAGGCCTGGGGCACGGCGACGACCACCGTCGCCTGCCCGAACCCGAGGGGCGTCAGCAGCTCCACCTGCGATTCGGCGACCGGAAGGGTCTCGCGGATCAGGTCCTCCCCGGTGACGCCGAGATGGACGGCCCCGTTCGCGAGCTGGTTGGCGATCTCCGAGGCCGAGAGGTAGCGCACCTCCAGGTTCGGCACGCCCGCGATCCGGCCCGTGTAGTCCCGCGCCCCGGTCCCCTGTGAGAGGCTCAGGCCAGCCCGCGCGAAGAAGGCCGTCGCGTTCTCCTGGAGCCGCCCCTTCGACGGCATGGCGAGGACGAGCGGCCTCTCGCCGGCGGCAGTGCCGGGAGCCACCTTGCGATCAGGCATGACGCTCCCCCGAGGACACGATCCGATCGAGCCAGAACGAGCAGCCGACCGCCGGCAGCGGCGTCGCGCTGCCGAGCTGGGCCAGCAGGTTGTCGTAGCGGCCGCCGCCCACGAGGACGCCCTCGGCCGCCTCCGTCGCGTCGGCCGGACCCGCGACGATCTCGAAGATGAAGCCTGTGTAGTAGTCGAGGTTTCGCGCGAACCCGCCGTGGAAGCGCAGATCGACCTCGGTGCCGGCGCGGGCCTCGATGAAGCCGATCCGCTCCTCGAACAGGTCGATCGCCTGCCGGAAGGCGGCGCCTTGCAGGTTCGCCTCGCGCGCCAGGCCCTTCAGGGCGTCGAGGGCCTGGTCGGGAGAGCCTTTGATCGCCTGATAGCGCTCGATGACGGCGCGGTTCTCCGGGTTCAGCCCGGTGCCGCCGCTGGCCTTGGCCGCCGCCTTGTCGAGGAACCGCTCCGCGATATCCGCCGCGCTCCGGCCGCCGACATGGGAGAAGCCCGCGATGGACAGCACGTTCTCGACGAAGACGCGCGCCGCCGAGGGATCCTGCCCCTCGATGGCGGTGAGGAGCCCGTCATTGGGATCGTCGTGGGACGAGACCGTGGTGATCTCGTCGAGGGGCCGCCGCGCCGCCAGGGCCCGCAGCGTCCGCCGCTTCACGGGGGGCGGAACCTGGAGCGCGTCGAGCAGGGCGATGGTCAGCCCCATGTCGCCGAAGCGGACCGCCGCGTGCGGGCGGCCGAGGAGCCGCAGCCCCTCGATGGCGAAGCCGAGGATCTCCGCGTCCGCCGCGGCGATGTCCTCGCGGCCGATCGACTCGATGCCCGCCTGGAAGACCTCGCTCGGTCCCGCCGTGGTCAGCCGGAAGATCGGGCCGCAATAGCTGTAATCGGCGGCCTCGCCCGCGTTGCGCAGGTGATGGGCCCGGCAGACGGGAATCGTGAATTCCGGGCGCAGGCACAGCTCCGCGCCGTTGGCGTCCTGCGTCACGAAGATGCGGCGGCGGATGTCCTCCCCGGACAGCTCGAGAAACGTCTCCACCGGCTGAAGCACGGGCGTCGTGACGGGTCTGTAGCCGGCCTGGGCGAAGAAGGCGCCGAGCCGTTCCTGCATGGCCCAACTGGGGGCGTCGTCTCCTGCCGGCGCGGTCATGATCGGTCCGTACGGTCTGTCGGCCGCTCCTCTAGCAAGGGACGGCAGCCTTGGCGACACCGCGCGGCGCCCAATGACTGCGCAGGGTTATCGGTCCTACCCGCCGGCGATCAGGGGAAGTGCTCGGCGAGCAGCGCCTTCACGCGGTCGACCATCTGGGCTTCGGGCACGGAGAACTGCGCCGGCCGGGCCGATTTCCACTCGGCGTTGCTGGCGATGCCTTCCGATGCCTTGGCCCCCGCGATCAGATCCTTGATCTGGATCTCGCCGGCCTCGCGCTCGTTCGAGCCCTGGATCACGACGAGGGGCGCATGCCGCCGGTCGGCGTATTTCATCTGGGCCTTCATGCCCGCGCTGCCGAGATAGATCTCGGCACGGATCCCGGCCCGGCGCAGGGAGGAGACGAGCCGCTGGTAGTCGGCGACGTTCTCGCGGTCGAGGACGAGCACGACCACGGGTCCTGGAGCGGCCACCGGGGCGGCGAGGGGGCTGCCCACCGCCTGCAACGCGGAGAACAGGCGCGACACCCCGATGGAGAAGCCGGTCGCCGGCACCGGCTCCGCGCGGAAGCGGCCGACGAGGCCGTCGTAGCGCCCGCCCCCCGCCACCGATCCGAACCGGATGAGCTGGCCGTCCTCGTTCGTGACGGGAAAGGTCAGCTCCGCCTCGTAGACGGGGCCGGTGTAGTATTCGAGCCCGCGCACGATGCCGGCATCGGCACGGATGCGGTCGCTGCCATACCCGGCGGCGGAGCACAGGCGCGTGATCTCGCGCAGTTCCGCGATGCCCTCCCGGCCGCTCTCCGAATGGCCCACCGCCGCGAACCAGGGGGCGAAGGCGTCCTCGCCCTCCGGCGCGCCGGGGCCGGACGATTCGGTATAGGCCAGGATATGCCGGATGGCGTCGTCGGAGAGATGGGCGCCCTTGGTGAAATCGCCGCTCTCGTCCTTGCGGCCGGGGCCGAGAAGCTGGGCGACGCCGTCGCGGCCCAGCCGGTCGAGCTTGTCGATGGCGCGCAGGACGGTCAGCCGGCGGCCCGCCTCGCCGTCCCCGAGCAGCCCGACGGCTTCCATGACCCCGTCGAGGACTTTGCGGTTGTTGAGCTTGACGATGTACTGCCCCGCCAGACCGAGACGGTCGAGCGTGTCGGCGGCCATCATGCAGATCTCGGCATCGGCCACGGACCCGCTGGCGCCGACGATATCCGCGTCGAACTGCATGAACTGGCGGAAGCGGCCGGGGCCGGGCTTCTCGTTGCGGAAGACGTAGCCGTTGCGGAAGCTGCGATAGGGCTTGGGCAGCGCGTCGAAATTCTCGGCGACGAACCGGGCGAGAGGCGCCGTGAGGTCGTAGCGGAGCGAGAGCCAGGATTCGTCGTCGTCCTGGAACGAGAAGACGCCCTCGTTCGGCCGGTCGAGATCCGGCAGGAACTTACCCAGCGCCTCGGTGTACTCGATGAAGGGCGTCTCGAGCGCCTCGAACCCGTAGAGCGCGAAGGTCTGCCGGATCACCTCCAGCATCCTGCCCTGGGCGAGGATCTCGCCCTCGCGCCGGTCGGCCAGGCCGCGCGGCAGCCGGGGCTTGAGGGTGTCGGCCTTGCTGGTTCCGGCTTTCGCCATCGGGATCGTCCGCCTGCGGGCTGTCCGCCCTCCCGGATGCGTGACGGCGGTCTGTCTCAAGAGCGAGGCCCGGCACGAGAGGCGCCGGGCCGGTTTCAGGTCTCGTGCGTCCGCGTCAGGGCGGAGCGCCGGTCCTCAGGAGGCGAGCGGCGCGCCGGCCTGCTGCGCTTCCATCGCCTTCTGGCGGTAGAGGCCGACGAAATCGATCGGATCGATGTAGAGCGGCGGGAAGCCGCCGTTGCGGACCGCCTCGGCCACGATCTGACGGGCGAAGGGGAACAGCAGGCGCGGGCACTCGATCATGACCGCCGGGTGCAGCTGGTCCTGCGGGATGTTGCGCATGCGGAAGACGCCGGCATATTTCAGGTCGAAGGCGAAGAGCACCTCGTCCTTGATCTTGGCGTTGCCCTCGAGGGTCAGCTCGACCTCGAAATCCGCCTCGGCGAGCTGCTGCGCGTTGACGTTCACCTGGATGCTGATCTGCGGGCCGGTCCCTTCCTGCGGCTGAAGGGAGCGCGGTGCGTTCGGGTTCTCGAACGACAGGTCCTTGGCGTATTGCGCCAGCGCGTTGATCGCGGGAGCGTCGTCGGTGTGCGGCGTTGCGCCGCCGTTGCCGTTCGGTGCCGGGGAATCGGCCATGGCGTCTGGTCCTCTCCGAATGGTGTCCGTCGCGGCCGGCGTGGTGACGGACGCCGATCCCGAACGTTGCCGGATCTTGCCTGCGCCCAGCGTCTCCGCGAGGGCCTTCCGCAGATGCCGAGCGCGCTAACACGGCGACCCGGTGGGGACAAGCACCCGCCCGCCGCCCTGCCTCCGGCGCGTCTTCCCGCGCGGACGGCCACATGAAAGCGGCCGCCTCTCTGGAATGCCTCCCGGATTCACGCCATATGCGGAGCATGAATAAGGCGGGGCCTCGCGGCGTCGTCCTTAGCGCGTGACTTCACGGTGCGGGTCCGGCACGACGAGCGGATTGCCGACTTCCGGTTCGTGAACGCGGACAGGCGCCAGCGGATTGGTGATGCAGGACAGCTTCGATATTACGACCGTCATCTTCCTGGCCCTGGCGGCGTTCGTGATCTGGCGGCTCCGGTCGGTGCTCGGCCAGAAGACCGGCACCGAGCGCTCTCCCTTCAAGCCCGTGGAGCGCAACCGGATGGAGCCGCCCCCGCGCGGGGACGGCGACAACGTCGTGCGCCTGCCGGGCGCCGACCGGGCCGCCGCGCCGGAACGGCCCGGCCCCGCGCCCGCCACGCCCGATTGGAGCGGTCTCGCGGAACCGGGCTCGGCGGTCGCCCGAGGGCTCGACGCCGCCGTCCAGGCCGAGCCGGGGTTCGATCCGCGCTCCTTCCTCGAGGGCGCCAAGGGCGCCTACGAGGCGATCGTGATGGCCTTCGCCAAGGGCGACCGAAAGACCCTGCGGTCGCTGCTGTCGCGCGAGGTCGGCGATGGCTTCGAGCGGGCCATCGACGAGCGCGAGAAGACGCATCGCGTCATGGAGACCACCTTCGTCTCCATCGACAAGGCGGACATCGTCGGCGTGGACGTACGCAACCGCGTCGCCCAGATCACGGTCCATTTCGTCTCGCACCTCATCACCGTCACCCGCGACGCGGAGGGCAAGACGGTGGACGGGAACGCCGAGGCGGTGGTCGAGGTGCCCGACGTCTGGACCTTCTCGCGCACGCTGGGCTCGCGCGATCCGAACTGGCTGCTCGTGGCCACCGAAGCCGGCTCCTGAACCGACCGCGCGGGCGATGACGGCCGATCGCAGAGTCGTGCTTGCCGGCGGCCTTGCTGCCGCCCTGCTGCTCTCGGGCGCGGCGGTGGCCACGGCGGCGCCGCAGCGGGTCGGCGACGCGGTGCTCGAACCCGTGCCGCTGCGCGAACTGCCGGGCTTTCCGGGGCCCGATCCGGGCGCGGCGCTTCTCCATCTCCGCGCGGTGTGCGGCAGCCGGCTCCCCGCGCCGGTCTCCTATCCCGTGGCGGATCTCGACGCGGACCTGGCGCGGCTCTGCCGGGACGCGGCGAGCCTGGCGCCCGAGGAGGCGGCCACCTTCTTCGCGACCCGGTTCGACGCCTTCCGCATCCTGCGCCCGGCGAACGGGACGGTGCCGGAACGGCGCACGGGCTTCCTGACGGGATATTTCGAGCCCGAGCTCGACGGCGCGCTCGAGCGGTCGGCGGCCTATCCGGTCGCCGTGCTGGGGCGGCCGGACGATCTCGTCAGCTTCCAGACGGGGGAGTCGCCCGCCGGGCTCGACCCGGCGCTACGCGCGGCCCGCCGCGTGGGAGACCGCCTGGAAGCCTATCCCGACCGCGCCTCCATCGAGGACGGCACCCTCGGCGACAAGGCGCGCCCCCTCCTGTTCCTGCGCGACGCGGTGGACCTGTTCGTCCTCCAGGTCCAGGGCTCGGGGCGGGTGCGCCTACCCGACGGCCGCTCGGTCCGCGTGCTCTATGACGGCCGCAACGGGCGCCCCTACACCTCCATCGCCAAGCTGATCGTGGCGGAGGGCCATCTCCCCCTGGAAGGGCTGACGCTGGCGCGCTGGACGGGGTGGCTGCGCGACCACCCGGAGGACGGCAGACGCCTGATGCGGGCGAACGCGTCCTACATCTTCTTCCGGCTCGAAGAGGTCGCCGATCCCGCTCTCGGACCGCCGGGAGCCGCCAAGGCGCCCCTGGTTCCGGGGCGCAGCCTCGCGGTGGATGCCGGCCTCTGGCCCTACGGCACCGTGTTCTGGCTCGAAGGGCGTCTTCCGGGCGCCGGCCGGGAGGATCGCGGCCGGCTCGTCGTGGCGGCGGATACGGGATCGGCGATCGTCGGCCCGGCGCGCGGCGACCTGTTCGTCGGCACGGGGGCGCAGGCCGGCGCCGTCGCGGGCGACCTGCGCGACGCGGTCGGCTTCGTCGTGCTGCTGCCGAAGCGCGGAGCGGCGAGCCCGTGAACGGCCGGGGACCGCGACGGCCGAGACGCCTCTCGGGCGAGGAATCCCGCCTGTGGAGCGAGGTCGCCCGCTTCATCACGCCCCTGCGCGGACGCGCCGTGCCGGTGCCGGCCTCCGCGCCCAAGGAGGTCGTCTTGGCCGTGGAATCGCCGAAACCGGCGACCGTCGCGCGGGCCCCGATGCTTCCTACGAGCGCGCCCTACCAGGCTCCCGCGCCCCGGCCGCTGCCGGCGGACGGCCTGGAGCACCGCACGCGCAAGGGTCTGTCGCGCGGCAGCCTGCGGATCGACGCCCGCATCGACCTCCACGGAATGTATCAGGCCGACGCCCACGCGGCCCTGAGCGGATTCCTCATCCGGGCCCGCGCGGCCGGTCATCTCCACGTCCTCGTCGTGACCGGCAAGGGCGGAGCCGGCTTCGACGACGCCTTCTCGGAACGCGGCGTGCTGCGACGGAGCGTGCCCCACTGGCTGCGCTCGCCGTCCCTGAGCCACGTCGTCCTCGGGTTCGAGGAAGCCGGCCGGCGCCACGGCGGCGCGGGCGCCCTCTACGTGCGCCTGAGGCGGCGCTGACGCGAGGGCCTTGAGCCGGCGTTCGATTTCCTGTAAGGCTGCCGGCACCCTCCTGATAAGCGCCGTCAAGCATCGCGAGCCGCAAGGGCTCACCCGAGAACGATGCAGGAAGGCCCGCCGCCCGCGCGGGTCCTGTCTCAGACGCCAGACGCGTCCGGCGCACCATCCCCGACGCCTTCGCTCCCTTCTCCTCCTCGATCCAGAATTCCCATGACGCCAGATCACGACGTCCTCGCCGCGGCATCGCAGACCGAGGATCCCGTAGCCGCCGACATCGTCGCGGTGCGCGAGGTCAAGCTCCAGGACCTCAAGTCCAAGACGCCCACCGACCTCATCGCCTTCGCCGAGGAGGTCGAGGTCGAGAACGCCTCGACCATGCGCAAGCAGGAGCTGATGTTCGCGATCCTGAAGCAGCTCGCTGCCAAGGAGGTCGAGATCATCGGCGCCGGCACCGTCGAGGTGCTTCAGGACGGCTTCGGCTTCCTGCGCTCGTCGGATTCGAACTACCTGCCCGGCCCCGACGACATTTACATCTCGCCCACCCAGATCCGCCGCTTCGGCCTGCGCACCGGCGACACCGTCGAGGGGCCGATCCGGGGTCCGAAGGACGGCGAGCGCTACTTCGCCCTGCTCAAGGTCAACACGATCAATTTCGAGAACCCCGAGAAGATCAAGCACAAGGTCCATTTCGACAACCTGACGCCGCTCTTCCCGACGAAGCGCTTCAAGCTCGAGCTCGAGAACCCGACCAAGAAGGACTTCTCGCCGCGCATCATCGACATCGTCGCGCCCATCGGCAAAGGCCAGCGCGCCCTGATCGTGGCGCCGCCGCGCACCGGCAAGACGGTGCTGATGCAGAACATCGCCCAGTCGATCACCCTCAACCATCCCGAGTGCTACCTCATCGTGCTGCTCATCGACGAGCGCCCGGAAGAGGTGACGGACATGATCCGCTCGGTGAAGGGCGAGGTCATCGCCTCGACCTTCGACGAGCCGGCGACCCGCCACGTCCAAGTGGCCGAGATGGTCATCGAGAAGGCCAAGCGCCTTGTCGAGCACGGCCGCGACGTGGTCATCCTGCTCGATTCGATCACGCGCCTGGGACGCGCCTACAACACCGTGGTGCCGTCCTCCGGCAAGGTGCTGACCGGCGGCGTCGACGCCAACGCCCTCCAGCGGCCGAAGCGCTTCTTCGGCGCGGCCCGCAACATCGAGGAGGGCGGCTCGCTCTCCATCATCGCCACCGCGCTCATCGACACCGGCTCGCGCATGGACGAGGTGATCTTCGAGGAGTTCAAGGGCACCGGCAACTCCGAGATCATCCTCGACCGCAAGGTGTCGGACAAGCGCATCTTCCCGGCCATCGACATCACCCGCTCCGGCACCCGCAAGGAGGAGCTGCTGGTGCCGCCGGACGCGCTCAAGAAGACCTACGTGCTGCGCCGCATCCTCAACCCGATGGGCGTCACCGACGCCATCGAGTTCCTCATGGACAAGCTGCGCCAGACCAAGAGCAACGGCGACTTCTTCGATTCGATGAACACCTGAGGGTGTCAGCCGGATGAGCGACGACGGTCTGACGCTGTTCGCTCCGGCGAGCGGCTTCGGGCGCGCCGCCGTCTCCGTCATGCGCATCAGCGGGCCGGCCTCCGGTCCGCTGATCGAGGCCCTGGGCCGGAGCCGCCCACCCGCGCGACGGCTCGCCCTGAGAGCCCTGCGCGACCCCGCCGACGGGACCCTGCTCGACAGGGCCCTCGTCGTCTTCATGCCGGGCCCCGACACGTTCACCGGCGAGGACATGGCCGAGCTGCACCTGCATGGCGGCCTCGCCGTGCGGCAGGCGGTGTTTCGCGCCCTCGCCGCCTTTCCCGGATGCCGTCCGGCCCTGCCGGGGGAGTTCGCGCGCCGGGCGGTGCTGAACGGCCGGATCGGCCTGACCGAGGCCGAGGGCATCGCCGATCTCGTCGACGCCGAAACGGAGGCGCAGCGCCGGCAGGCCCTGCGCCAGCTCGACGGGGCGCTCGCGCGCCAGGTCGATCTCTGGCGCGACGAGGCCCTCGATTGCCTCGCCGGCGCGGAAGCCGCCCTCGACTTCTCCGACGAAGGCGATGTCGACGACCAGGGCCTCGACCGCGTGGTGCAGGCGCGGACGCGGGCGCTTCACCAGGCCGTCACGGCGGTCCTGGCGGACGAACGGGCGGGCGAGCGGCTCCGGGACGGCTTCGTCGTGGTGCTGGCCGGGCCGCCCAATGCCGGCAAATCGACCCTCCTGAACACCCTCAGCCGGCGCGACGCGGCGATCGTCTCCCCCATCCCCGGCACGACCCGCGACAGCATCGAGGTCCGCTGCGACCTGCGCGGCCTGCCGGTGGTGCTGATCGACACCGCGGGCCTGCGCGAGTCCGACGACGCCATCGAGGCGGAGGGGATCGCCCGGACCCGGCGGCAGATGCGGCAAGCCGATCTCGTGCTCTGCCTGATCCCCGCCGACGATCCCGCCGATCCGCCGGACGACCTGCCGGCGGGTTCGCTCGTCATCCGCACGAAGGGTGATCTGGAAGCCCCCTCCGCCGACGGCGGCTCCGGCGGAGCCTCTTCGGCCGAATTGACGATCTCCGCCGTCAGCGGAGCGGGCATCGCGGCGTTGCTCAGGCTCGTCCACGAGCGGGCTCGCTCGGCGTTCGGGGCCGGCGATGCGCTCGTCACCCGCGAGCGGCATCGTGAGGCGCTGGAACGATGCGCCGCGCATCTGGCACGGGCCGGGCAGGCGGACCAGCGGACGCCGCCGGAGCTGATCTGCGAGGATCTGCGTCTCGCCGTGCGCGCGCTCGGCGAGATCGGCGGCCATGTCGGCGTCGACGACGTCCTCGACCGGCTGTTCAGCGGCTTCTGCATCGGCAAGTGACGCGGCCAGTGACGCCGCGCACCGCCGGATTGTCAGCGGCTGAGGAACATCCCGGTCATCAGCAGGCAAAAGCCCGCGAGCCCGAAGAACCCTTCGCGGTGGCGCGTCTCGTCGATGAAATGGGTGACGGCACCGCTCGCGCAACACAGGGCGCCCGCCCCGATGACCCACGACCCCATGACCTGCGTCCTCTTCGATCGCAGACTTTCCCCCGTGCGCCGTTGCTCGGGGACGAGCTCTCGCCGGAGAGACCGATGGTGCTCGTTAATCTCCGGTTAAGCAAAGCGGATGCCACGATTTCGCCATGCTGGGCGCGGGATTTCCGCCGACCGTGATGCTTTTGCCATCACGGCACGCGGGCACCTGCATCATGGACGGGCATGGCGGGAAAAGCGGCTCCCCACCGTCCGGCATGGCGCGCCCGAGGGAATCGTTGACCCGCTCGCGCGGGGGCGCATAAGCCAATCGCATGATCTCAGGTTCGTCCTTCTTCGATGTCGTGGTCGTCGGCGGCGGCCATGCCGGCGTGGAGGCGGCCGCGGCCGCCGCCCGCTGCGGCGCCAGGACCGCCCTCGTCACCCACGATGCCGCGACCATCGGCACGCTCTCCTGCAACCCGGCCATCGGCGGGCTCGGCAAGGGACATCTCGCGCGCGAGGTCGATGCCCTCGACGGGCTGATGGGGCGGGTGGCGGACGCGTCCGGCATCCAGTTCCGACTGCTCAACCGGAGCAAGGGACCGGCGGTGCGCGGGCCGCGCACGCAGGCCGACCGCCGGCTCTACGCCGAGGCCATGCAGCGGGCCGTCGCCGAGACGGTCGGGCTCACGGTCGTCGCGGGATCGTGCGAGGACATCGTCCTGCGCGAGGGCGCCGTTGCCGGCGTGGTCCTCGGCGACGGCCGGCATCTGCCCTGCGGCGCCGTCGTCCTGACCACGGGAACGTTCCTGCGGGGGCTCATCCATATCGGCGACACGCAGGTTCCGGCCGGCCGCGCCGGAGAGCAGCCCGCCATCGGCCTCGCCCTGACCCTCGAACGGCTGGGCCTGCGCCTCGGACGCCTGAAGACCGGGACGCCCCCGCGCCTCGACGGCACGACCATCGATTGGTCCGCCGTCGCCATGCAGGACGCCGACGCGGATCCGGTGCCGTTCTCGACGCTCACGGAGCGGATCACCGTCCCCCAGATCCGCTGCGGGATCACCCGCACCACCCAGGCCGCGCATGACCTGATCCGCGCCAACATCGCGCGCTCGCCGATGTATTCCGGCCAGATCGGCAGCCGTGGCCCCCGCTACTGCCCCTCGATCGAGGACAAGGTGGTTCGCTTCGGCGACCGCGACGGACATCAGGTCTTCCTCGAGCCGGAGGGGCTCGACACGCCGCTCGTCTACCCGAACGGCATCTCCACCGCCCTGCCGGAGACGGTCCAGCGCGACCTCGTCGCGCTCATTCCGGGGCTGGAGAAGGCCCGGATCGTCCGGCCCGGCTACGCCATCGAATACGACTACGTCGATCCGCGCGAGCTCGACGCGAGCCTCCAGGTCAAGCGCCTGCCGGGGCTCTTCCTCGCCGGGCAGATCAACGGCACGACCGGCTACGAGGAGGCCGCCGGCCAGGGCATCGTCGCCGGCATCAACGCGGCCCGGCAGGTGGCGGGGGCGGAGCCGGCGATCTTCGACCGGGCCGAATCCTATCTCGGCGTGATGATCGACGACCTCGTGACCCAGGGGGTCAGCGAGCCCTATCGGATGTTCACCTCCCGCTCCGAGTACCGGTTGTCCCTGCGGGTCGACAATGCCGACGAGCGGCTGACCCGGCGCGGCCTCGCCCTGGGCTGCGTCGGCGCCGCCCGTGCCGCCCATTTCGAGGCGAGCCAGGCGGTTCTGCGCCGGACGCGGGACCTCCTCGACGGCTTGAGCCTCACGCCGTCGGAGGCCGCCCGCCATGGCCTCGCCCTCAACCGGGACGGCGTGCGCCGCTCCGCCTTCGAGCTCTTGTCCTATCCCGAGATCGACTGGGCGCGGCTGTCGGCGATCTGGCCCCAACTCGGCGAGGTCGCCCCGCGAGTCGCCGAGCGCCTGTCGACGGACGCGACCTACGCGGTCTATCTCGACAGGCAGCAGGCCGACATCGCCGCCTTCCGGCGCGACGAGGCGATCCGCCTACCCGCCTCCCTCGACTATGGCACGATCTCCGGCCTGTCGAACGAGCTGCGCGCCAAGCTGGAGACGATCCGGCCCGGCACCCTCGGCCAGGCGGCACGCATCGAGGGCGTCACCCCGGCCGCCCTGACCCTGCTCGCCGTCCATGCCCGCAAGGGCACCCGCTCCCTCGCAGAGGCCGGCTGAGCCGATGGGTGAGCGCGAGCGCGTGCTGGCCGATTACGCTGTTTCACGTGAAACAGCGGCGGGGCTCGACCTCTACGTGGAGCAGTTGAGGCGCTGGCAGCGCGTCAAGAACCTCGTCGGCCCCTCGACGCTCGCCGAGGTCTGGACCCGCCATATCGCCGATGCGCTGCAACTCCTCGCCATCGCCCCCAAGGCGACGAGCTGGCTCGATCTCGGCTCGGGGGCGGGCATTCCCGGCCTCGTCCTCGCCATCGCCGGCCGCGACCGGCCCGGATTCACCGTGGAGCTCGTCGAGAGCAACGCGCGCAAATGCGCCTTCCTCATCGAGACGGGCCGGCTCTGCGCGGCGCCCGTGCGCGTCACCAACGCGCGCATCGAGACGGTCATCGCGGAGCGGGCCGGCGTCGACATCGTCTGCGCGCGCGCCCTCGCGCCCCTCGATCAATTGCTCGCCTGGGCCGCTCCCCTGTTGAAATCAGGCACCACGGGGCTGTTTCTCAAGGGACGTGAGGCCGAAGCGGAATTGACCCGCGCCGCGCAAGGGTGGAGATTCGAGGCCGATCTGCTGCCGAGCCGCACCGACTCGGAGGCACGGATCGTCCGCGTCACCGTACCCGGTCCCTCATCGCCATGACCAGCGCGCCTCATTCCCCCGCCCGAACCTCGGAGCGGCCTCTGCGGATCATCGCCTTGGCCAACCAGAAGGGCGGCGTCGGCAAGACCACCACGGCCATCAATCTCGGCACCGCCCTCGCCGCCATCGGCGAGCGCGTGCTGGTGCTCGATCTCGACCCGCAGGGGAACGCCTCGACGGGGCTCGGCATCGACCGCCGGCAACGTCGGGTCTCGACCTACCATGTGATGACCGGCGAGGCGCCCCTGGCGGACGCCGTCGTCGCGACCTCGGTGCCGCGCCTCCTGGTGGCGCCCTCGACCATGGACCTGCTCGGGCTCGAGCTGGAGCTCGCCAGCGCACCGGACCGGTCGCACCGCCTGCGCGGCATCCTCGCCGATATCGGCGGCGACGGCACCAGCACCGAGGGCGTGAGCTACGTGCTCATCGACTGCCCGCCCTCGCTGAATCTGCTGACCATCAACGCGCTGGCCGCGGCGGATGCCGTGCTCGTGCCCCTGCAATGCGAGTTCTTCGCGCTGGAGGGCCTCAGCCAGCTCCTGCGGACGGTGGAGCAGGTCCGCAGCGCCCTCAACCCGCGCCTGTCCATCCAGGGCATCGTGCTGACCATGTTCGATCCGCGCAACAACCTCTCCGCGCAGGTGGTGGCGGATGTGCGCGGCTTCATGGGCGAGAAGGTCTACGAGACCATGATCCCGCGCAACGTGCGCGTGTCGGAAGCGCCCTCGCACGGGAAGCCGGTGCTGCTCTACGATCTGAAATGCGCGGGCGCGCAAGCCTATCTGCGCCTCGCTTCCGAGGTCATCCAGCGCGAAGGCCGGGTGCCCGCCGCCGCCTGAGAGGCTAGGCGGCATGAAACATGAGTGGCGTCGAGGGAGTCGGGACAGGTGGCGGCGATGGCGGATGATGTGGCACGGCCCCGGCTGGGGCGCGGCCTCGCGGCCCTGATCGGTGATTTCGGCAACGATATGCCGGATGCGGGCCGCCCCCAGGGGCAGCGCAAGGTCGCCGTCGAGTTCCTGCGCGCCAATCCGCGCAATCCCCGCCGCCGCTTCAGCGAGGCCGATCTCGAGGAGCTGGCGGCCTCGATCCGCCTGCGCGGCATCATCCAGCCGATCGTGGTGCGCGCGGTGCCGAAGGTGCCCGACACCTACGAGATCGTCGCCGGCGAGCGCCGTTGGCGGGCGGCCCAGCGGGCGGGGCTCCACGAGGTCCCGATCGTCGCCGTCGAGATCGACGACCGCACCTCCCTCGAATACGCCATCCTCGAGAACGTCCAACGCACCGACCTGAACGCCATCGAGGAGGCCGGCGGCTACGAGCGGCTGATGAGCGAGTTCGGCTACAGCCAGACCGAGCTCGCCGACATCATCGGCAAGAGCCGCAGCCATCTCGCCAACACGCTGCGCCTGCTGCAACTGCCGGCCACGATCCAGGACCGGGTGACGGCGGGCGAGATCACCGCCGGCCATGCCCGCGCCCTGCTCGCCGTGCGCGACCCGGATGCCGTCGCGCGCCGTATCGTCGACGAGGGGCTCTCCGTCCGCGAGGTCGAGGCTCTCGCCGCCGCCGAGGCGCCCCATACCGAAGGGCCGCGCCCCGGCCGCCCGCGCGGCGCCGGCGAGAAGAGCGCCGATATCCGCGCCCTCGAATTCGGTCTCGCGCAGGCGCTCGGCGTCACCGTGGCGGTGAAGGCGAAGACGGGGGGCGACGGCGAGATCCGCATCCGCTTCGCCAATGCGGACGAGCGCGACGCCCTCTGCCGGAAGCTGGGGCTCCAGCCGGAAGGCTGAGGCGGCGTTCAGCGCTTCCGGCGCTCGGCTTCCACCGCGATCCGCAGCAACGCCGCCGAGGCGTGGATGTGGGCGAGGTCCGGGCCGGCCCTTCGGGAGGCCAGAACCGCGTCCTGCAACATCTCCACGGCCCGCCTCAGGGCGGGGGACGACCAGCGCGCGAGCTGCGTCTCGACGCTGCCGCGCCGGCTGAAATGCAGCCCGCGCCAACCCGCCACCATCATCGAGGGCGTCTTGTCCTCGCCGTCGAGACGGGTGGAGAGCAGCGTGGTGGCATGCCGCAACGCCGCCCCGAGCATGACGCCGGCATCGAGCCCCTCGTGCCGGAAGCGGCGCCAGGTCCTCTCGACCTCCGCCGGGCGCCCGGCGAAGGCGGCATCCACCACCGCGTTGAGCACGCTTCCGGCGACATCGCTGACGATGGCCTCGACATGGTCGAGGGTGACTTGGCCCTCGCCCTTCGCGTAGAGGGCGAGCTTCTCGATCTCGGACAGGCTGGCGCCCCGGTCCCCGCCGAGGCTCGCCACGAGGACATCGCGCGCCTCCCGCTCGATCCCGAGGCCGCGCTCCTTCAAGGTCCGCTCGACGAGCTCGGCGAGCGAGCGGGCATCGTCGGGATAGCAGGGAATCGCCAGCGCCTTCGCCGATCCCTCGCAGAGGGTCCGCAACGGATTCGCCTTGGCGAGATCGCCGGCCTCCACCACGATGCGGACCTCGGCGATGGGCGAATCGAGCAGGGCCGCGACGGCGGGCGCGTAGTTGCGGCTGCCGGGCCTCACCCAGATCGACCGCTTCCCGCCGAACAGGCCGACGGTGCCGGCCTCGTCCGCGAGCCGTCCCGGATCGCCGGCGAGCACGTCGCCGTCGATGCGCACCATGGCGAAGGGATCGCTCGGGTCCGCGACGAAGCTCTCGGCCAGGCGCTTGGCCCGATCGGCCACCAGCCCGGTGTCGGAGCCGTAAACCAGCAGGACGGGACAGCGCGGGTCGGGCCCGCGTCTCAGCAGGCCCTCGACGTCGCCGGCCCGGACCGCCGTCAAGGCTTCGTGACCAGCACCGAGGCGATGCGGGTCTTGATCTGCTCCGCCAGCACCTTCGCGAGCCGGATCTCGGCGTCGCGCGCGGCGCGCAGGCTGGCGAAGCGCTGCACCGAGCGGTCGTAGGTGGCCGTCGAGGTGGCGACGCCCTCGGTGATGATCCTGGTGCCGTCGAGGTTCTCCAGGGAGAACTTCACCGTGCCGACGATGGTGCCGGCTTCCGCGCGGCCGGTCTGGGTCGAGACGATGGGCGTCTGGATCGCCTCGCTGCCCTGGAGCTTCAGCCGGTAGCGCTTCGGCGAGGGCTGGCCCGAACCGTCGAGATCGAAGATCAGCTCGCTGCGCAGGTAATGGCCGATCCGCTCCTGGTCGCGGGCCATGCCGATGTCGTCCACCTGCACGGAGGCGAGCAGCGCTCCGAGGGGCTCCCCCGAGGCCGTGGGCCCGTAGAGCGGCCGGAAGCAGGCGGACAGGTTCAGGGCGAGCGCCGCCGCCATCCCGATCCGCACGGCCCGTTTGGCCAGAACCCGCGTCCGCACGCCCATCATGGCCCCCGTCGCCGTCCCCTGCCCGACCGATCCCGCTGTGTAGGCCGAGCGGAGCCGTTCGTCATCCGTATGACCGATCAAGCTTTACGATTTCTCTGCGGCGAGACCGTGATGCCGCGCTCAGACGACGATGTTCACGATCCGCCCCGGCACGACGATGACCTTGCGCGGCGCCCGCCCTTCGAGAGCCTTCTGCACGGCCTCCAGCGTGAGGGTCGCCGTCTCGACGGCCGCCGCGTCGGCGTCGCGAGGGACGGTGACGTCGGCGCGCTTCTTCCCGTTGATCTGCACCGGCAGGGTGATCTCGTCCTCGACCAGCAGGGCCGGATCGAAGGCGGGCCAGGGCGCCTGCGCCGCGAGACCGGGCTTGCCCAGCACCTGCCAGCAGGCTTCGGCGAGATGCGGCATCATCGGCGCGACGAGCTGCACGAGGATCGTCGCCGCCTCGACGGCGGCCTCCCGCGCGACGCCGGCCCGGATCGCCTCGTCCAGCGCGTTGGCGAAGGTGTAGACATGGGCGACGCAGCGGTTGAAGCGCAGCTTCTCGATGTCCTCGCCCACGGCGGCCAGGGCCCTGTGGGCGGCCTTGCGCAGGGCGAGGACATCGCCGGCCCCCTCCGCCGCCGCGGCCCCGTGGACGAGCCGCCAGACGCGCTGGACGAATCGCGCCGCGCCCTGAACCCCCTCCTCCGTCCAGATCACGTCGCGTTCGGGCGGCGAATCGGAGAGCATGAACCAGCGCGCGGTATCGGCACCGTAGCTCGCGATGATGTCGTCGGGGTCGACGACGTTCTTCTTCGACTTCGACATCTTCTCGATGGGGCCGATCGCCACCGGAGCGCCGGTTTTCACGTGAAACGCCTCGCGCCCCCTCCCATCGGCCGAGAAGCGGATATCCGCCGGGGCGACCCAGGCGCCCGATGTGTCCTTGTAGGTCTCGTGGACGACCATGCCCTGCGTGAACAGGCCAGCGAAGGGCTCGGACACGCCGCTCCAGCCGGTCTCCCGCATGGCCCGCATGAAGAAGCGCGAATAGAGCAGGTGCAGGATCGCGTGCTCGATGCCGCCGATATACTGGTCGACGGCGAGCCAGTGATCGACGGCCTTGCGGTCGGTCGGCTCCTCGGTCAGCCACGGCGCGGTGAAGCGGGCGAAGTACCAGGACGAATCCACGAAGGTGTCCATGGTGTCCGTCTCGCGCCGCGCGGGGGCACCGCAACGCGGGCAGGCGACATTGCGCCAAGCCGCGTCCCGCTCCAGCGGGTTTCCGGGAACGTCGAAGGACACCTCGTCGGGCAGCCTCACCGGCAGATCGGCGGCCGGCACTGGCACCGGCCCGCAGGCGTCGCAATGGATGATCGGGATCGGGCAGCCCCAATAGCGCTGGCGCGAGACGCCCCAGTCGCGCAGCCGGAACTGCACCTTTCGCGCGGCCACGGGTGCGCTACCCAGCGTCTCCGCCTCCAGCCTGTCCGCGACGGCGGCGAAGGCCGCGTCCGTGGTCATGCCGTCGAGGAAGCGCGAGTTGATCATCCGCCCGTCGCCGTCGAAGGCGGTGTCGGTGATGACGAAGCTCGCCGGGTCCTGGCCCTCGGGGCAGACCACCGGCGTGTTGCCGAGCCCGTATTTGTTGGCGAAGTCGAGGTCGCGCTGGTCGTGGGCCGGGCAGCCGAAGACGGCGCCGGTGCCGTAATCCATCAGCACGAAATTCGCGACATAGACCGGCAGCAGCCAGGACGGATCGAGGGGGTGGCGGACCTTGAGGCCGGTATCGAAGCCGAGCTTCTCGGCGGTGTCGATGGCCTCCTGCGCCGTGCCCATGCGGCGGCATTCCTCGGCGAAGGCTTGCAGGGCGGGGTTCGCGGCGGCGAGCGCCAGGGCGAGCGGGTGATCCGCCGAGACGGCCAGAAACTTCGCGCCGAACAGCGTGTCGGGACGGGTCGTATAGACCTTGATCTCGCTGTCCGTGCCCTCAGGTGCGGCATCGAGCGAGAAGCGGACCTCCAGCCCTTCCGAGCGGCCGATCCAGTTCCGCTGCATGAGCCGGACCTTCTCAGGCCACCGGTCGAGCCCATCGAGGGCGTCGAGCAGGTCCTGCGCGAAATCGCTGATCCTGAAGAACCACTGCGTCAGCTCGCGGCTCTCCACCAGAGCGCCGGAGCGCCAGCCGCGCCCGTCGATGACCTGCTCGTTGGCGAGCACGGTGTGGTCCACCGGGTCCCAGTTCACTTTTGCCGTGCGGCGCGTGACGAGGCCCTTCTCCAGGAAGTCCAGGAACATGCGCTGCTGGTGCTTGTAGTAGGCAGGATCGCAGGTCGCGATCTCGCGGCTCCAGTCCAGCGACAGGCCCATGGACTGGAGCTGCCCGCGCATGGTGGCGATGTTGGCGTAGGTCCAGTCGCGCGGGTTGACCTTGCGCTCCATGGCTGCGTTCTCGGCGGGCAGGCCGAAGGCGTCCCAGCCCATCGGGTGCAGCACGTTGAAGCCGCGTGCGCGCTTGTAGCGGGCCACCACGTCGCCCATGGCGTAGTTGCGCACATGGCCCATGTGGATGCGCCCCGAGGGATAGGGGAACATCTCGAGCACGTAGTATTTCGGGCGCGGATCGTCGTTCCTCGTCTCGAAGAGATGCGCGTCGGCCCAGGCCCGCTGCCAGCGCGGCTCGGAATCCTTGGCGTTGTAGCGCTCCGTCTGGCGGGCGGAGGAGGACGGGGTTTCGGCGGTCATGGGGATGCTGGCCGGAATCGTTCGAATGGTCGCGGGAAACGGTCGGGGCGCCAACGCCTTGATGGGGTGGAGCCGCACCGGCCAGTACCACAGGACGGCGGCGCATGGTCAATCGCGGAGCGCCATCCGTCTTGTCACCCCGGCTCGGCGTGATAGTCCGCCCGCAAACCCGAGCCGAGGCCCGTTCATGGACGACAGCACCACACATGGAAGCGCCTCGGGCCTCGATGCCGTGCGCGCCGGCATCCGCCAGGCGGCGGAGGACAACGGGCGCGATCCGGCCGAGGTGACGCTCGTCGCCGTCTCGAAGATCATGCCGGCGGAGGCCATCGCGCCGGTGCTCGCCGCCGGGCAACGCGTCTTCGGCGAGAACTACGTGCAGGAGGCCAAGGCCAAGTGGCCGGCGCTGCGCGAGCGCTACCCGGACACGGAGCTCCACCTCGTCGGCCCGCTCCAGTCCAACAAGGCGCGGGAGGCTGTGGAGCTGTTCGACGTGATCCACTCCCTCGACAGGCTGTCCCTGGCGGCGGCCCTCGCCAAGGAGATCGAGCGGACCGGGCGCCGGCCGAAGCTGCTCATCCAGGTCAATACCGGCGAGGAGGAGCAGAAGGGCGGCGTGATCCCCGCCCAGCTCGACACGCTGCTCGCCGAATGCCGCGACACCCACGGGCTCGCCATCAACGGCCTGATGTGCATCCCCCCGGCGGAGGATCCGCCGTCCGCCCATTTCGCCCTGCTCGCCCGCGCCGCCGAGCGGCACAACCTGCCGATCCTCTCCATGGGCATGAGCGCGGACTATCCCGCCGCGATCCAGATGGGCGCGACGCATGTCCGCGTCGGCACCGCCATCTTCGGGGAGCGTCCGCGCCGCGCCTGAGGGTCGGTACGGGATCAGCCGACGACGAGGCGGGTGCGCGGGCCGACGCGGCGCAGGAGCCGCACCAGATCGGCCCGGCGCAGGGCGACGCAGCCTTCCGTGGCGCCGAACCCCTCGCGCGCCGCGTGCAGAAAGATCGCCGAGCCGCGCCCCCGGCGGATCGGGCCGCGGTTGTAGTCGAGATCGACCACGAGGTCGTAGAGCCCGTCCGCCCGCCACATGGCCTCCGCGCCGACGCCCGGCGCCGGCAGCCTCAGCGGCCGGTTGTAGCGGCGGTCGCCCGCGTCGTCGCACCAGCCGTCCTCGGGTTTCGTGCGGCGCAGCCCCAGCCCGCTCGACGGCCTCGGCAAGCGGTCCGCCCGGTAGAAAGCCGCGCGCATGCGGAAGGCGCCGCAGGGCGTGATGCCGTCGCCCTCGCGCTTGGTCCGGGCGGGGCCGGAACGGCCGAGGGCGCAGCGAATCACGAGGGGACCGGCGAGGACCTCTCCTCGGGTCTTGTCGCGGCAGAGCCGCCGCACGCGGATCCGCGCGAGCGTCGTCCGGATCATAAGGCCCGCGTTCCCTCGGTCGTCGTCGCGACGGGGTAGGCGGGTAAGGAGCCGGCTATGCATGCCGGAGAGAGCCAAACGCCTCTCGCGGCGGGCAAAAATATAAAATAATTGCGCACAATCCGGTTTTCAAACGTGAATCGTGCCTTATTCTCGTGCATATGCCCGTTTCCCCAACAGCCACGCTGCGGCCCGCTTCACACCGTCGATCGAGCGGCGCAGTATCGGACGGCCAGCGGGATGCGGACAAGCGCCGAACGGTGTCGCTTCGGCTTCGGAACGGTTGTTGAGAGTCTCAGGGACGATGACCAAGGCCCATCGCATCCTCGTCTGCGACGACGATCCCATGCTTCGCGAAACGCTGGCCGAGCAGCTCGACCTCTACGAGGAGTTCGTGGTCTCCACCGACGGCGAGGCGGGGGCGTCCATCGCGCGGGTGGCGGAGGAGCGCGTCGACCTCGTGGTCATGGATGTGCGGCTTCCCGACCTCGACGGGCGCGAGGCTGTGCGGATCATGCGCCGCAACGGGTTTCGCGGTCCGATCATCATGCTCACCGCCCAGGACTCGGAGGACGACACCGTCGAGGCCCTGGAGGCGGGCGCCAACGACTACGTCACCAAGCCCTTCAAGTTCGCGGTGCTGATCGCCCGCATCCGCGCCCATCTGCGCCAGCACGAGGCCAGCGAGGACGCGGTCTTCCAGATCGGCCCCTACACCTTCCGCCCGAGCGCGAAGATGCTCGTCGGCGAGCGCGGCTCGAAGCTGAAGCTCACCGAGAAGGAGACCGCGATCCTGCGCTATCTCTACCGGGCCGGCCACGAGGTGGTCGGGCGCGACACGTTGCTCGCCGAGGTCTGGGGCTACAACGCCCAGGTCACGACCCACACCCTCGAGACGCATATCTACCGCCTGCGCCAGAAGATCGAGCCGAACCCGGCCATCGCCGCGATCCTCGTCACCGAGGGCGGCGGCTACAAGCTGATTCCCTGAGCCGCCGCCATTGGCGCGGGAGACCGCCTTCCGCTAAGGAACCAGGCGGACGAGGCACCGCTTGAGGGACCGGCCGGGACGTGGCGCTCGACGACGACATCGCCATCCTCGCGGCCGCGCCCCTGTTCGGATCGATGAACCGCGACGCGCAGCGCCTGCTGTGCTTCGCCGGAGACCGGCGCAGCCTCTCCCCCGGCGAGACCCTGTTCGCGCGGGACGAGCCCGCCGATGGCGGGTTCGTCGTCCTCTCCGGCCGGATCGAGCTGGCGCCGCGCGTCTCCGGCGGCGAGCCGGTGAGCGCCGGCCGCTCGGCCCTGATCGGCCGCAACGCCCTGATCCTCGGCGGCCGGCGGCCCACCTCGGCCCGCGCGACGGAGCCCTCCGAGGTGATGCGGATCACCCCCGCGCTGATGCGGCGGGTGCTGGTGGAGTTCCCCGAGGCCGCCGCCGCCATCCGCGAGACGCTGGCCGCCGAGCTCGCCGAGCTCAATCTCGGGCTCGCCGCCGCCGGCCGGCGCTTCGCGGCCGATTGAGGCCCTTTCTCCCCATCTGATTCCGAACTCCGCCGCCGCGAGCCGGTTGGGCCTGGACCGGGAGCGGAATCCACCGCCTTCCGACGAGAATCGGGACGAACCGCCATGGCCGCCAAGGAAAAGACCCTTCACGACGCCTTCTACGAGATGCTGAAGGACGTCTATTACGCCGAGAAGCAGTCGGTGAAGGCGTGCAAGAAATCCGCGAAGGCGGCCGAGCACGCAGAGCTCAAGCAGGCCTTCGAAGCCCATGCCGAGGAGAGCGCCCATCAGGTCGAGCGCCTGACGCAGGTGTTCGAGATCATCGGCAAGCCCGCCCGCGCCAAGACCTGCGAGGCGATGCAGGGCATCACCTCCGAGATGGAGGAGGATCTCGAGGATTTCGCCGGGACGCCGGCCGCCGACGCGGTGCTCGCGGCCTGCGCGCAGGCGGTGGAGCATTACGAGATCGCCCGCTACGGCACCCTCAAGACCTGGGCGAGCCAGCTCGGCCACGAGGACGCGGCCAAGCTCCTCGACGAGACCCTCCAGGAGGAGAAGAAGGCCGACGCGCTGCTCACCCGGATCGCGGGCCGCATCAACGCGGAGGGCGCCAAGGCCGCCGCCTGACCCGAGCGCGCCGTTCGCGGGTCGGAGGGCTCGCGGACGGCGGCTTCAGGATTTCAACTGACAGGCCGGCCCGCCTTCTGTAATCACGGGCGCCCGTCCCGTCCGACCGGAAGCCGTTCATGTCCCACGCCGATCTCGCCCGCACCGTCGAAGCCGCCTGGGAGGACCGGGCCGGGATCGACACGGGCACGCGCGGCCCCGTGCGCGAGGCCGTGAACGAGGCCCTCGCCCTGCTCGACGCGGGCGCCGCGCGCGTCGCCGAGAAGGTCGACGGCGAGTGGGTCGTGAACCAGTGGCTCAAGAAGGCGGTGCTGCTGTCCTTCCGCCTCAACGACATGGCGCCCGTGCCCGGCGGCCCCGGCGGCGGTCCCTGGTGGGACAAGGTGCCCTCGAAGTTCGAGGACTGGGGCGAGGCGGAGTTCCGCGCCGCCGGCTTCCGCGCCGTGCCGGGCTGCTTCGTGCGCCGGGGCTCCTACATCGCGCCGGGCGCGGTGCTGATGCCGTCCTTCGTCAATCTCGGCGCCCGCGTCGGCAAGGGCACCATGGTCGACACCTGGGTGACGATCGGCTCCTGCGCGCAGGTGGGCGAGAACTGCCACATCTCCGGCGGCGCCGGCATCGCGGGCGTGCTGGAGCCGCTCCAGGCGAACCCGGTCATCATCGAGGACAACTGCTTCATCGGCGCGCGCGCCGAGGTGGCCGAGGGCGTCATCGTCGGCGAGGGCAGCGTGCTCTCCATGGGCGTCTATATCGGCGCCTCCACCCGGATCGTCGACCGCACCACCGGCGAGGTGATGTATGGCCGCGTGCCGCCCTATTCGGTGGTCGTCTCCGGCACCATGCCCGGCAAGCCGCTGCCGGACGGCTCCCCCGGACCGGGGCTCTATTGCGCGGTCATCGTCAAGCGCGTGGATGCCGGCACCCGCGCCAAGACCGGCATCAACGAGCTGCTGCGGACCTGACATCCATGCCGGGGCCGGACGGAGAAGCGCGGACCCTGGTTCTCGACGCGGCGGGGCAGCGCGTCCCGACGCCCTATGACGTGTTCGGCACCGGGCCATCGCAGGCGCTGCTGCTGCCCGCCCTCTCCTCGATCTCGACCCGCGCCGAGATGGCGGGGCTGGCGCGCGCGCTCTCGTTCGACCACCGCTGCATCGTGCCCGACTGGCCGGGCTTCGGGGCGCGCGACCGGGACCGGGTGCCCCTGGCGCCGCCGCTGCTCCACGCCTTCCTCGACGCGCTGATCGCGGCGCTGCCGGGTCCCTATGCGATGGGCGTGGCGGCGGGGCACGCCGCCTTCTATCTCGCCGCCGCCGCGGCCCGTCATCCGGGGATCTTCGGGCGGCTGGTGCTGGTGGCGCCGACCTGGCGCGGCCCGCTGCCCACGGTCATGGGGGCCGGGCGCCGGCCGCTCTTCCGGGCCCTGCGCCGGGCCGTCGAGACACCGCTCCTCGGCGAGATGCTCTACCGGGCCAATATCAGCCGGCCGGTGATCGGCCGGATGATGCGCGCCCATGTCTATGCCGATCCCGCCAACGTCACCGCGCGGGTGGTCGCGGAGAAGCACGCCGTGACGCGCCGACGCGGCGGGCGCTTCGGGACGGCGGCCTTCGTCACGGGCGGCCTCGATCCCGTCGAGACCCGCGAGGATTTCCTCGCCCTGTGGTCGGGCGATCTGCCGCCGGTGACGCTGCTGCGGCCGGCCGGGGCGCCGCGCCGCTCCGGCGCCGAGATGGACGCCCTCGCCGATGCGCTGCTCGCCGGAGGGCAAGCGCCGTCCGTCACGGTTCCGGGCGCGCTCGCTCCCCACGAGGAGCACCCCGCCGCCGTCGCCGCCGCGATCGGGCTCGCACCGTGAGCGGATCGCCGCCACGCCTCCGTCATCGCCGGGGATGTATCCCGGCCCGCCATGCGTTCACGGTCTGAGAAGCCGTTCCCCGCGAATTCGAGAAGAGGCCGACCGATGCCGAGACCCGTTTCGCGAGCCGCGCTCCTCCTGCTGGCCGCCCTCGCCGCCCCCGGCCAAGCCGTCGCCGCACAGGAACCCTCGGCGCCGTCCGTGGGCGCGGACCCGATCCGGCCCGACGCGCCGAGCCCCCGCCCCTATCTCTCCGAGGCGACCGCTCCCGACACCGTCGCGATCCTGCCCGCTCCCCCGGCGAGCCATTCGGCGGGGGAGAACGCCGACAAGGTGATGTTCGGCGCCACCCGCGCCCGGCAGGGCGGCGCGCGCTGGGCGCTCGCGGCCGCCGACGTGGCCGAAGGCTCGGCCGCGATCCTCGACAACCTGGCCTGCGTGCTCGGCACCCGCATCGACACCAAGCGCGTGCCGACCCTGGTCACGCTCCTCGACCGGGCCCGCGTCGACATCGCGAACGCCACCCGCGCCCCGAAGGTGCATTACCGGCGCCTGCGCCCCTTCGTGGGCAACGACCAGCCGATCTGCGTCCAGCGCACGCAGAAGCTCGCCGACAGCTACAGCTACCCCTCGGGCCATTCCTCGCAGGGCTGGACCTATGCCCTCATCATGGCCTCCCTGGTCCCGCAGAAGGCCACCGCGATCCTACAGCGCGGACGCCTCTACGGGGAAAGCCGGGTCGTCTGCGGCGTCCACTGGCTGAGCGACGTGGAGGCCGGGCGCACCAACGGCGCCGCCGTCTACGCGGCGCTCCAGGGCGATGCCGGCTTCCGGGCGGATCTCGAGAAGGCCCGCGCCGAGCTCTCCCGCGCCATGGCCGAGCCCTCGGCGCAGCCGCCGGCGGAGACCTGTGCCCGCGAAGCCGCAGCGGCCCTGGAACCGGCACTCTAGTTTCGAGCTTTTCTAACTCATTGAAAAATAGAGTGTTATTGTCTTGATGATCGAGATTTGAGTTGCCATGCCTCGGGCCTTGTCAGTCCGAGGCCCACAGATCATGCCGCTCCCGCGTCGCACCGTCCGACTCGCCGCCGCCCTCGTGCCGCTCGCCATGACCGGCCCCGTCGCCGGGCAGGAAGCGAGCGTCCAGCTCGACCAGCTCTCGGTGGAGGGAGCCGGAGCGGGCGTCCCGGCGGGGGATGCCGCCGCGACGAGCGGCGGAGGCGGCGGCCCGAGCGGCGTCACCGGCTACACCGCGCGCGTCAGCCCGACCGCGATGAAGACCAACACGCCGCTCATCGAGACGCCGCAATCCGTCACGGTGGTGACGCGCCAGCAGCTCGACGACCGCAACGTCCAGACGCTCGACGACGCGCTCAACTACACGCCCGGCGCCGCCACCAACATCGCCGGCTTCGATCCTCGCTTCGATTCGATCTCGATCCGGGGATTCGACGTCACCTATAACGGCATCTATCGCGACGGCCTGCGCCAGATCGGCGCCAACCTGACGACGCCGCGCATCGAGCCCTACGGCCTGGAGGCGGTGACGATCCTGCGCGGGCCCGCCTCGGGGCTCTACGGGCTCGGCTCTCCCGGCGGCATCCTCGACGCCACCTCGAAGCGCCCGGTCTTCACGCCCTTCGGCGAGGTCCAGGTCCAGGCCGGAAACTACGACCGCTATCAGGGCAACTTCGATCTCGGCGGCCCGGTCGAGGGATCCGACGGCACGATGGCCTATCGCGTCACCGGCCTCACCCGGCAATCGGACACGTTCCTTCTCGGGGCGAAGGACGACCGCGTCTTCATCGCGCCGAGCTTCACCTGGAAGCCTTCGGCCGATACCACCTTCACGGTGCTGGCCGAGTATCAGCAGACCCGGCTGCCCGGCACCGCCTATTTCTACAACGATCCCGGCTTCAGGGTATCGCGCTTCTACACCGGCGACGCCCGCTTCAACGACGTGAAGCAGGAGCAGTACCGCATCGGCTACGCCTTCGAGCACAAGGTCACGCCCGACCTCATCGTCCGGCAGAATTTCCGCCATTACCAGACCTTCGTCGACTTCAAATACGTGTCCATCGACGCCATCGACGCCGCCCGCACGGTGGGCTCCCGCTCGACCGGGCGTCTGCGCGAGGCGCTCCGGCAGAGCACCCTGGACAACCAGATCGAGGGGCATTTCGCCACCGGCCCGGTGCAGCACACCCTGCTCGCGGGCCTCGACTACACGCATGCCGATTTCGGCACCCGCTCGGGCTTCGGCGCCGCCCCCGATCTCGATCTGGTGAACCTGAACTACGGGCAGCAGTTCATCGCGTCGCCCGCCCTCGGCGCGACCTCGCGCAACGCCCTCGACCAGCTCGGCCTCTACCTACAGGACCAGGCCAAGCTCGACCGCTTCGTCCTGACGCTCACCGGCCGCCACGACTGGATATTCCAGAGCAACCTGGACGCCGCCGGCACCCGGACGCAGCAGAACGACACCGCCTTCACCGGGCGCGTCGGGCTCAATTACCTGCTCGCCCCCGGTCTCGTGCCCTATGCGAGCTACGCGACGACGTTCACGCCCCAGCTCGGCGTGAACGTCGTGACCGGCGCCGCCTTCAAGCCCGCCACCGGCGACCAGATCGAGGCGGGCGTGAAATACGCGGTGCCGAACACCACCATCACCGGCTCGATCGCGGGCTTCGACATCGTCCAGTCGAGCCTGCTGCGCCAGGATCCGACCAATCCGGTCAATCAGGTGGCGACCGGAGCCGTGAACTCGCGGGGCTTCGAGATGGAGGCGACCGGCAACCTCGCGCCGGGCACCAACCTGACGGTGGCCTATTCCTATCTCGATTTCCGCTTCATCCGGCAGACGTCCTACGTGACGGGCGGTCCCATCGACGGCAACCGGCTCTCCGGCATTCCGGGCAACACCTTCAAGAGCTTCCTGACCTACCTGTTCCCGCCGTCCTCGGCGCTGAGCGGCCTGACCGTCGGCGGCGGCGTGCGCTACTCCGGGACGAGCTTCGTCAACGACGAGAACACGGCGCGCAATCCGACCGTGACCCAGTGGGATGCCCTCGTCGCCTACGACTTCGCGGCGCTCGATCCGCGCTACAGAGGCTTCCGCGCCCAGATCAACGCCTACAACGTCTTCGACCGGAGCTATACGAACTGCCAGAGCGGCTTCTGCTACCGGGGCGCTCCGGCCACGGTGATCGGCAGCCTGATCTATCGCTGGTGACCCCTCGCGCCGGCCCGCCGACCGTTCCGGGACGCGGGCCGGCCGCGCATCGTCAGCCCTCGGCGCGGGAGCCGGCCGGCGGGGCTGGCGCCTTCCCCCGCCTGCGGCGGCGGGCCAGCATGTTCAGGGCCTCGACGCCCGCCGAGAAGGCCATGGCGGTGTAGATGTAGCCCTTCGGCACATGCGCCCCGAACCCTTCCGCGATCAGCGTCATGCCGATCATGATGAGGAAGCCGAGCGCCAGCATCACCACGGTGGGGTTGGCGGCGATGAAGCGCGAGAGCGGGTCGGCCGCGAGCAGCATCACCGTCACCGCGACGATCACCGCGATCACCATCACCGGGACATGCTCGGTCATGCCCACCGCCGTGATGATGCTGTCGATGGAGAACACGAGGTCGAGCACCAGGATCTGGCCGACCGCCGCCGCGAAGCCGATGCCGGCCTTGCCCGCGGTCTTCTCCTCGGGGGTCGGGTCGACGCTCTCGTGGATCTCCTTCGTCGCCTTCCAGAGCAGGAACAGGCCGCCGGCCACGAGGATCAGGTCGCGCCAGGAAAACGCCTTTCCGAGCACCGAGACGACCGGCTCGGTCAGGTGGACGATGAAGGCCACCGTGCCGAGGAGCCCCAGCCGCAGGATCAGCGCGAGCCCGATGCCGATGCGCCGGGCCTTGGTCTGATGCTCGGGCGGGAGCTTGTTCGTCAGGATCGAGATGAAGATCAGGTTGTCGACGCCGAGCACCACCTCCATCACGATGAGGGTGGCGAGGGCGGCCCAGACGGTCGGGTCGGCGGCGAGCTGGAGGAGATGGTCCACGGGGGCGCTGATCCTGGTGTCAGAGGGCGGGGACGGCGCCGGCGCCGACGCCCGGACGCAGGGAACGGGGCGGCGAGACGATGCGCACGGCCTTCGGGAAGATCCTGAAATGGGCCGGCGTGAAGGTGGTCAGCTCGCCGTCCGTGTTGACCGGCCGGCGCTTCTTCGTGCGCAGCACGATCTCGGTGGTCTTGAAGGCGCGCACGTCCTCGGCCTGCCCCTGGGTGCCCCGGCGCAGGGCCGGCAGCAGGGCGAGAAGGCGCCACCAATGCGCGACCTCGAGGCTGTAGAAATCGAGATTGCCGTCGTCGACGGTGGCGTCGGCCTCCACCGTCATGCCGCCGCCGTAGTAGCGCCCGTTGCCCACCGAGGCCTGGATGGTCGTGATCGTCTCGACCACCCCGTCATGCTCGATGACGACGGAGAAGGGACGTACCCGGCGCAGGACCCGGACGGCGGCGATGGCGTAGCCCAGCGTCCCCCATTTCCGCTTCGATTCGGCGGTGAGGTCGCCGGCGAGCTCGGCCGAGAAGCCGATGCTCGCCACGTTGAAGAAGTAATGCCCGTTGACCCAGCCGAGATCGACCGGCCGCGCCTCCTCCGAGGCCGCGAGCCGCGCCGCCGCCAGGGGATCGAGGGGCAGGCCGAGGGAGCGGGCGAGGTCGTTGGCGGTGCCGAGCGGCAGGATCGCCATGGGCAGTCCCGTCTCGACGATCGCCGGGGCGGCGCCGTTGAGGGTGCCGTCGCCGCCGCCGAGGATCACCAGATCGACATCCTTCGCCCGCGCCCGGATGGCGTCGCGGCAGGATTGGTCGGGGCCGGGCTCCACGAGATCGAGACCGCCGGCCCGAAGCGCCTCGCGCACCGCCTCCAGGGGCGACCCGCCGCTGCGCGCCTTCGGGTTGACGACGAAGAGCGCCCGGCGCCGCTCGCCGTGAGCGCTCATGAGGACGCGGCGCCCGGCATGCGGACGGAATCGGTGACGGGCACGGGCGGTCGGCCTCCGGTGCATTCGCGCCGCGTCAGCGCAAAGGCAGGCAGATCAGTCCGACATCACGGTCGACGCCTCGACCGCCAGAGGGGCCCGGACCAGGGGAACGCGGACGGGCGGCGGGCCTTACGTCCACGTTCCCTGAAGTGGGCGCCCCCGCGACGATCTCAACCCCGCGAGCGGCGAGATTCGCGATGGGACGCCCCGCCGTCGGGCTCGCTGCATCCTTGCCGCGCCCGCGAGGTCTTGCCGCGCCCGCGAGGTCCGTGGCATGCCGGTCGACATGGACGCCGCCGATCCGGCACCGGCGATGGAACCGGCGACCCGTCCGGCGACGTTCCCCCGAACGGCCGACACGCCCCGGCCGAACGGTCCGCCTCGTCCGAGAGCGGCCCGTGGAAGCGATCCTTGGCGGCGAGCCGGTGGTGTCGATGCGTCCCTTCTCCCGCCTGACCGCCGCCCTCCTCCTCTGCACCGGCCTGCCGGTCGCGGGCGCCTCGGCGCAAGCCCAGGGGCAAGGGCAGCCCGGCTGGGTCGATCCCCCGGCGAAGGCCGCCGCGAAACCGCCCGAACCGGCCACGAACGCGGCCGCCAAATCCGAACCCAGCAAACCCGACACCGTGACGTCCGAGGCCGCCGATCCCCCTGCGCCGAGCCGGACCGCGGAGCGGCATGCCCCGTCCCGCCGCGCCCTGCGCCGGCCGCCCCGCGCCGCCGTCGTCACGAGAGAGCCGCTGCCGGCGGCCGTGCCCGTGGGCGATGCCCGCCTGCGGGAATGGGCGGCGGCGTCCCAGGCGCTCGCCCGCGACTATCTCGACAGCGTCTCCGGCTCCGCGATGCTCGCCGAAACGCCCCGATTCTACGGCGAGCGGGTCCGTTTCCACGGCCGGACCATGACCCTGGCGGCGCTGACGGCGGAGAAGCGGCGCTTCGTGCAACGCTGGCCCGAACGCCGCTACGAGCCGCGCCCGGACTCGTGGCGCACCGCGTGCAGCCCGGCGCTTGCGCTGTGCCGCGTCGAGGCGGTGTTCGACTTCCGCGCCGAGAACCCGGCCAGGGGCCTGCGCTCGCAGGGCGTCTCGTCCGTGACCTTCGAGGTGAGCCTCGCCGGCACCCGCCCGGTGATCGTTTCCGAGACGAGCCGGGTGCTGCGCCGCGACGGCCCCGTGAGCGCCCTCGGCGCCCCCCGGCGGCCGGCCTGATCCCGGCCGCGATGCAGAGCGAGGCCGACACCGCCGGCGGGGAGAGCGCGCTCCACCCCGTGCCCGATCCGGCTCGGGCGCGTCTGCGCGACCTGATCCGCCGGGAGGTCGCGGCCCGGCGCCCGCGCCCGATCGCGCGGCGGACCCTCGAACTCCTCGCCGAATCCGCCATCGAGCCCGCCGAGGGCGAGCCGCCCTATCGCGTCGTGGATCGGCGCGGCGAGCCGCGCTCGCGCATGGCGGAGGAGGGGGGAGCGGCCGAGCCCCTCACCCTCGCCGAGGTCCTGGCGGAACTCCAGGAGCGCCACCCGGCCCTGTTCGAGCCGCCCCTGCCCGAGCCGGAGCCGGTCGAGGCATCCGAGAGCGGCGCCTCCGAGACCGCCGCCGCGCAGGCCGCCAGACTACGCGGCGACGCGGCGCGCTACATCGAGCTGCAATCGGCCAAGGCGCGCGTCGTCACCCGCGCCGTGGCCGCCCGCTCGACGGAGAAGGGGCGCAGCCTCGCGGCCTCCGCGGGCGCGGCCTATGCCGCCCTTCGCGCCAAGGCGGCCGGCCGGGCCACTCGGCCGGATTCCCCGCTGCCGGCCGGGGAGCAGGCCGCCCCCGGCCTCGCAGCTCCCCTCCCCGACGCCACGGAACCGTCCGTGCCCCTCGGAGACCGGCTGCGCGGCCGGGCGGGCGACGTCCTCGCCCGTGGCCGCGACGCGCTCGGGCAGGTCAACGATCACCTCGACGGGCGCTGGATCCTCGGATCGGCCACGGCGGCGGCCGTGGTGACGGCGGCGGTTGTGCTCGTCGGAACCGCCCGCGAGGGAGCGGACATGCCGGCCAGGGAGCCTTCCCCGGACACGGCGCGGGCACAGCCCCCGGCGGCCCGGCCGGACACCGCGCAGGCCCCTCCGCAGAGCCCCGCGCAGGCCGCCAAGGGCGAGCCGCCGCGAGACTCCGCCCCGCCCGACGCCGAGCCGGCGCAGGGGTCGCAAGCCTCGCCCGCGACGCCGCCCCCCGAGGAGGAGCCGGAGGCACCGGCTCCCCTCCCCGGCGATGTCGCCGGCCCGGCGGAGGTCGTCGACACCGCCACCTTGCGGATCGGCGGCCGCACGGTCCGCCTGTTCGGGGTGGAATGGGTGCGCGGCGGCAACGCGGCGGACCTGACCCGCTACCTCGCCGGCCGCCCGGTGAGCTGCCAGCGCGCGCCCGGCAGCGAGAACCATCTCTGCCAGGTGGAGGGCCGCGACCTCTCGGAAGTCGTGCTGTTCAACGGCGGCGGCCGGGCCTCGCCGGAAGCGAGCCCCGATCTCGCCGCCGCCGAGGACCATGCCCGCACCGAGCGCCTCGGCATCTGGAAGCGGTAACCCGGCTCATGCCGCCCCCCACGGGTCGCGTGGACCCGTGGGGCCGCAGGATCAGCCGAAGGCGCCGACCTCGTGCTGGATCATGCCGGAGATCTCGCGCACCTGCGTGAACATCGTGCGGATCGGCGCGAACAGGTTGGAATGCTCGGCCTCGTAGGTTCCCACGTCGCGCGGGCCCGCCGGCTCGCCGAAATTGAGCCCGAGCGTCGGGTCGGGCGTCACCGGGAAGATCTCGTTCAGGAGCGCCAGGCAGCCGTCGATGTCGAGGCGCAGGAAGCGCTCGATCAGCGCGTCGCGGGTCACGCCCGATTGCGGCCGGAAGCCGGGGATGTGCACGGCGAGGAACCAGATCCGGTGGATCAGGGCGAGGCGGATGGCGTGGAGCAGCGTCAGCCGCACGGACATCTTGCCGAGGTCGGGCGCCACATGGGCGAGGCTCAGCCAGTCCGTCGTGAGGCGGCCGAACAGGCGGCGCAGGCCCGGCGCGAGGTTCAGCCGGTCCAGGGCCGAGGCGATCACCACGAGTTCGTCGCGGCGGGCGTCGCGCTGGGTGCGGCGCGCCCGCTCCAGCCACATGGCCGGGTCGAGGCTGTCGATATAGGCGCGCAGCACGTCGAGGTCGCCGACGCTGGCCGCGTGCTGCACGAGGCGGAAGGCGCGCGAGAAGCGCACCGAATCGCGCCGCATGTCCCGGAAGAGGTCGGGCGCCCGCTCCGCCGCCCGCCCGAGCCCGTGCAGGGAATTCGCGAGATAGCCGAGCTGGTGCAGGATGGCGTTGTTCGGAATCGCGCGCATCTGGCGCGGATGGGTGATCATCGCCGGGCCGCCGGAATCGGTCTGGCGGGCGACGGGGCGCGAGCCGGTGCGGTCGATCAGGCTCGGGCCGAAGGTGCCGAGCAGCGCCGCGTAGCCGGGATCGTCGACAAGCTGCTCCATGTCCTCGCGGACGATGGTGAAGAACTCCAGCGCGAAATCCGCCTCGGCGTAGATCGGGTCGTCGGTCTCGTCGGCGCCCGCCTCCGGGTTCGAGAGCGCGTAGTCGGCAAAGCTGTCCTCCTCCGCCAGATCGAGGGCGAAGACGTGCTCGGCGATGCGCGCCATCGCGGCGCCGGCGAGCGCCGGGGTGCCGAACAGCAGGTAGCCGTCCGTGCCCTGGAAGCTCGATTCGAGCCGGACCCTGATCCCGGCCTTGCGGTTGCGGGTGCGGGCGTCCTCGGGAGCGAGATAGGCGAGGCGGTCGCGCAGCGAGGTCGGGTGCGCCCCTCGGCCGATCGATTCGCCATGGGTGTCGAAGATCGCGAGCTCGATGTCCGACAGGCCGTTCTGGAGCAGCAGCTCGGTGAGGCGGATGCGCAGCCGCTCGATCCAGAAGGTCGCGGCGAGCTGGCCGACATAACGGCCGGAATCCGAGTAGCCGAACTGCACGGTGAGCCGGCCGATGCGCTTGAGATACTGGCGCCAATGCGGGTTGCGCAGGGCGTCGTCGAGGACACGGATGCCCTGCTCGAGGGCCGAGGCGGTCTCGAAGAGCGGCGTGATCTCGAGCTTGTCGGCGATGCCGTAATGGCGCGCCAGCCAGAGGGCGGCGAGCAGGGTGTAGCCGGTCTCGGTCTCGGCGATGAGGAAGCGCACCGGATGGGTGCCGTCCACATGCTTGAGGATCTGCGCGATGGTCATCATCAGCCGCGCGGCCGAGGCCCGCTCGGCGGCGAGCGAGCCGAAATCGACGGCGACCGGGGTCACGTCGTTGAGCAGCGTGTGGATGGTGGCGAGATGCGAGCGGCGGCGGGCGGCGTCCGTGGGCTCGCCCACCACGTCGATGACCCGGCGCACGGCGTTGTGGATCTGGCTGGCGTTGAGCCGGAAATGCGGCAGCGCGTTCGAGAGACCGTGGGTGGCGATGCCGGAGCGCAGCACCGCGATGGCGTGCCGGTCGGCATCGTCGGTGGCGGCCGTGATCGCGCCGGCGAGCCCTCCGAGCAGCGCGCCGGCATCGGTCTGGGCGCGCTCGCGCTCGATGATGAGGGCGAGCGCGAAGCGGTGCACCGCTTCGAGGGAGGGCTGGTCGCCGAGACGCGGCGCCACGGCGAGCTGGCGGTTGACCGCCGCGAGCGCCCCTTCGGCGAGCTGGCGCACCACCTGCGTCGCCGGGATGTCGGGCAGATGGCGCACCACCCGGTCGAACTGCATGCGCTTCGATTCGAGGCGGTAGCGCAGCGTATCCCACCAGCCGATATCGGTGCGCCCGTCCGTGTCGCAGCCGACCCAGGAGGCGATGGCGAAGGGGCGGGGCACCAGCTCCGTCCAGCGGTCCGGCCAGCGCTCGCGGGCGGCATCGAGCAGGGCACCGTTGAAGGCGTCGAGCGCCTCGCGGGCGTGGTTGGCGGCGACGCAGGCTTGGTCGAACTCGTCGTCGAGGCTGATCTTCGCGTCGGGCCGGGTCGAGAGCGCGGCCGCCCGCGACAGGATCGGCCCGCGCGCCGCCTCGTCCGGCTCGCTCGCCGCCGCAGCGAGCATGCCGGCCACCGCCCTCGGCATGCCGAAGGTCGGGTGCGCGGTGAACACCACGGCGAAGCCCGTGCGCCCGACGAGATCGCGGAAGGTCTCGAAATCGCCGGCCGCCTTCGGGATCGCCGCGACGAGCCGCGTGGCGACCGCGGCCTCCGCGCCCTCGTCGGGCCCGAGCCCGACATAGTCCCGCAGCCGGGCGGCCCGTGCCGCGAGCGCCTGCGCCCGCAGGCTCGCGAACAGGCCATCGAGGTCGGCCGCGACGATCTCGCGCCGGTCGAGCTGCTTGGTGATCGCCAGGGTGACGGCCAGCACGGGATTGCGGAACGGATCCTCGCTCGACTGCCCGCGCGACTCCTCGACGAGGCCGAGCAGCCGCGTCTCCAGATCGCCCTCGGCGCCGCCGGTGTCCCGCCCCATGCCGCCGCTCGTCTCGTCCATGCGCATCGGATGCCCTTGAAGCTGGGAGATGGCCCGCCGCCGTATCGCGGCCGGCGGCGTCGCGTTCGGCGCGGGAAGAGCCACGCAAGGACCGTTCCGACACGGGGTGCCGGCGAACGGCGAAGGGTGCAACGGCCCTCGCCATCCTGTATCGCTCCACCCCGATGGAGACCATCCTGATCCTCGCGGCGCTGGCGGCCTGCGTCGCGGCCGGCGTGACCGTCGCGGCGATGGCGGCACGCGGCCGCCGGGCGCCGCTGCGCCTCTCGAACGATCTCGACGAGGCCGACGAGGCGCTGCTGCTCGGCGACGTCGCGCCGAAAGCGCCCCCCATCGACCGCTCGGCCGAGATCCTCGACCTGGAGCCGGTCCGCGACGAACGCTCCGGGATGAGGCAGGGAGAGACGCGATGATGCCGCGCAAGCAGGCATGTCCGGCAGCCGCCGGGCTCATTCTCGCGACGATCACCCTCGCGACGATCACCGGGCTTCTCCCTCCGGCCCTGGCCCAGGAGGCGGTGCCGGAAACGCCGGCCGCCGTGTCGCCCGCGCCGGAGGAAGTGGCCAGGCCGCGTCCGAAACCGCGCCCGCCCGCGCGAAAGCCGGCGGCGAGGCCCCCCGTCGCCCAACCGGCGGAGGCGCCGGCCGAATCCCAGGGACAGGCCGCTCCGGCCCCCGAGGGCGAGGGGAAGACGGAGCCGGTCCCTCCGGCCGAGAAGAAGCCCCCTGCCCGCAAGCCCGTCCAGCGGGCACCGAAGCCCATCGCCAAGCCGGCCGATTCCAGCGCGACCGATCCCAAATCCGCGGAGATCAAGCCCGCGGAGATCAAGCCGGCAGAGACCAAGCCCGCCGCCGCGCCGCCGCCGGCGCTTCCCTCGCCGACTCCGGCCGCCCTGGCGCCGCCCCCCGCCGTGCCTTCGGAGCCGCCCTCCGCCTGCGGCTCGCGGGCCGCGCTGTTCGAGGGCGAGCGGGGGTTTTCCGCCCATGTCACCCGGCTCGGCCGGGTCTCGGTGGAGAACCCGCTGCGGCCGCTGACGCCGGAGGTGACGCGCGTCCTCCAGCTCACCATCGGCGGCAAGGTCGCCACCGCCTACGGGCCGGACCTCACGGCGCTGCGCCGGGGCGGCTCCCCCGCCGTGCTCGAGGGCCAGCTCGGCGGCGGCATCCGCTGGGAGCCGGAGCTGCCCCTGCTGCCCGAGACCCTGACCATCGTGTCGGAGACCGGCGAGCCCCTCGCCCGCCTCGGGTTCCGCGCCTGCACCGATGCGCCGGCGGTGAAACCCGTCCCCGAGGCCCGCGCCAAGGACCAGGCGAAGGAGCGCAAGGCCGGCGCGCGCCGGGCCGGAGAGGCCCCGGCCCCCAAGACGCCGCCGGGCTTCCATCTGCCGCAAGGGGCGATCTCGCAGTGACGGGGGAGCAGGCATGACCGCGCAGACGATGACGGCGGCGCAGGTGATCGCGGCCCTCGGGCTGCGCCCCCACCCGGAAGGCGGCCATTACCGCGAGACCTTCCGCGATCCCCGCGAGGTCGGGGGCCGCTCGGTCGGCAGCGCGATCTACTATCTCCTCGATGTCGGCGAGGTCTCGGCCTGGCACCGGGTGGACGCCGCCGAGATCTGGCACTGGCACGCGGGGGCGCCCCTCGTCATCACCGTGAGCCCGAACGGCCACGATGCCTCGGCGCATCATCTCGGGCCGGACCTCCTACGCGGGCAGCGTCCGCAGCTCGTTGTGCCGGAAGGGCACTGGCAGACGGCCACCAGCCTCGGCGCCTGGACGCTCGTCGGCTGCACGGTCTCGCCGGCCTTCCGCTTCGAGGGGTTCGAGATGGCCGCGCCCGACTGGCGCCCGACCCCGCGCGGATGATCTTATCCGGTCCGGCGCCCGGCCCGCACCGCCACGAGGGCGCCGGAGACGATCAGGCCGCAGGCGATGCCGAGGGCCGGCGTCGCGGGGGCGTATCCGGCAAGGACGAGGATCAGCGTCGACAGCACCGGCGCGGCATAGGCCGCGACCCCGAGGAGCCGGATGTCGCCGCGCTTCACGCCGATGTCCCAGAGATAGAAGGCGGCGCCCACCGGGCCGATCCCGAGGGCGGCGATCGCGCCCCATTGGAATGCGTTCGCGGGCCGCACCGTCGTCTCGAAGGCGAGGTGGCAGAGGAGGCTCAGGCCAGCGGTGGCGAGGCAGAAGCCGGCGACCGCGTCGGTCGGCACCGCCCCGACTCGGCGCGAGAGCACCGAGTAGCCCGCCCAGACGAAGGCCGCCGCGAAGGCGGCCGCGTAGCCGGGGAGCGCCGTTACCGGAAACGAGACTCCGCCGCGCCCGAGAAGCAGCACGACGACGCCGGCAAGCCCGAGGAGCGCCCCCGCGACATGGCCCGTCCGCAATCCGCCGGCACCGGGCAGACGCGCGGAAAACAGAACGATCAGCAGCGGCCAGAGGTAGTTGACGAGCCCGGCCTCCGCAGGCGGAGCGAGCCGGAGCGCCGCGAAGTAGAGCGCGTGGTAGCCGAACAGGCCGCCGACCCCGAGCGCCCAGATCCGCCAGGGCTGGGCGAGCGCCCTCATGCCGGAGGGGCGCAGGAGCCAGCTCGCGCAGCCGGCGAGACCGCCGATGGCGAAGGTCATGGCTGCGAGCTGGAAGGGCGGCACAGTGCCGGAGGCGGCGGTGAACAGCGCCAGCAGCGACCACAGCAGGATCGCGCCGGAGCCGAGAAGGGTGGCGGCGGGGATCGAGGGGGATGCGCTCATCGCCCCGGCCGCTAGCATGCCGGGAGCGCGGCGTCCCCCGTCGGGAACGCCGCGCCCGTGATCGATCAGGCGATGTACTGGGCGCCGTTGATGGTGAGCGTCGAGCCGGTGATGAAGCCCGAATCCTCGGCCGCGAGATATTCCACGGCGCGGGCGATCTCCTCGGCCTCGCCGAGACGGCCGACGGGGATCGTCGAGATGATCTTGTTGCGCACGTCCTCCGGCACGGCCATCACCATGTCGGTGGCGATGTAGCCCGGCGCGATCACGTTGACCGTGATGCCCTTCGACGCGCTCTCCTGGGCCAGCGCCTTGGCGAAGCCGATCACGCCGGCTTTGGCCGCCGAGTAGTTGGCCTGGCCGATCTGTCCCTTCTGGCCGTTGATCGACGAGATCAGGATGATGCGGCCGAAGCCGCGGTTGCGCATGCCCTCGATGACGGGGCGCGTCACGGTGAAGGCCGAATCGAGGTTGGTCTTGATGACCGCCTGCCACTTCTCGAAGGTCATCTTGTGGAAGAGACCGTCGCGGGTGATGCCGGCGTTGTTGACCAGGATGTCGACCGGTCCGACCTCGGACTCGATGGTCCGGATGCCGGCCTCGCAGGCGGCGTAGTCGCCGACGTCGAACTTGAAGACCGGGATGCCGGTCTCGGCCTTGAAGGCCTGGGCCGCCTCGTCGTTGCCGCCGTAATTGGCGGCGACGCTGTAGCCCTTGGCCTTGAGGCCCTTCGAGATCGCGGCGCCGATGCCGCGCGTTCCGCCCGTGACCAGGGCGACGCGTGCTTGGGACATGGTTTCCTCCGTTTTCTTGATATCGCTGGACGGGCGCCGCTGTCGGGTCGCCCGCGAAGTCCGGTGTCATGCCGCGTGCGGATGGCGCCCGCACGCGGCATACATTGGCCCCGGCCTCAAGCCGAATACGACATGAGTCCGGGGCGATGGGTGCTCAGGGGCGCTCGACGCAGAGGGCGACGCCCATGCCGCCGCCGATGCAGAGCGTGGCGAGGCCCTTCTTGGCGTCGCGGCGCTTCATCTCGTGCAGCAGGGTGACGAGGACGCGGGCACCGGAGGCGCCGATGGGGTGGCCGATGGCGATGGCGCCGCCGTTGACGTTCACCTTGGCGTCGTCCCAGCCCATGTCCTTGTTCACGGCGAGCGCCTGGGCGGCGAAAGCCTCGTTGGCCTCGATCAGGTCGAGATCGGAGGGCTTCCAGCCGGCCTTGTCGAGCGCCTTGCGGGAGGCCGGGATCGGGCCGGTGCCCATGATCTTCGGGTCGACGCCGGCGGTCGCCCAGGACTTGATCTTGGCGAGCGGGGTGAGGCCGCGGCGCTCGGCCTCGGACGCCGACATCAGCACGATCGCGGCGGCGCCGTCATTGAGGCCCGATGCGTTGGCGGCCGTCACCGTGCCGTCCTTGGAGAAGGCGGGCTTCAGCTTGGCCATCGCCTCGATGGTGGCGCCGTCGCGGATGTACTCGTCGGTGTCGACGACCACGTCGCCCTTGCGGCCCGAGACCGTGACGGGGGCGATCTCGTCCTTGAAGCGGCCTTCCTTCTTGGCGGCCTCGGCCTTGTTCTGCGAGCGCACCGCGAACTGGTCCTGCTGCTCGCGGGTGAGCTGGAAGGCCTGGGCCACGTTCTCGGCGGTGGTGCCCATGTGGTAGCCGTTGAAGGCGTCCCACAGGCCGTCCTTGATCATGGTGTCGACGAGCTTCACGTCGCCCATCTTATGGCCGCCGCGCAGGTACTGCGCGTGGGGGGAGAGCGACATCGACTCCTGGCCGCCGGCCACGATGACCGTGGCGTCGCCGTTGGCGATCTGCTGCATGCCGAGGGCGACCGTGCGCAGGCCCGAGCCGCAGACCTGGTTGACGCCCCAGGCGGTGGCCTTCTCGGGGATGCCGGCGGCGATGGCGGCCTGGCGGGCGGGGTTCTGGCCGGCGCCGGCGGTGAGCACCTGGCCGAAGATCACCTCGTCCACGTCGTCGGGGGAGACGCCGGCGCGCTCGAGCGCGGCCTTGATCGCCACCTTGCCGAGCTCGTGCGCCGGCACCGTGTTGAAGGCGCCGCCGAACGAGCCCACGGGGGTCCGCGCCGCCCCGACGATGACGATGTCTTCGCTGGCTGCCATCTGAACTGTCTCCTCATCCCGGCGGCGTGGCCTTGGTCGGATCGCCCGCTCTGCCGCCGTCTGAGGGGGATGAAAGCCCTGAGGGGGCTTAAGTCAAGCATGCTCGCGAGACCGCGCGTGACGCATTCGCCGCGACGAAAGCCTATCGCGCCGCAACGACTTGGGGCGTGCACGGCACTATTCCGCGTGGAAGGGCGGCAGATTGATGTTTTCCACGCCCCCTGAAAGTCTTAAGGTCGTCTCCCGAGCGCGGAGCGGCTGCCGGCGGCGCGGGTGGACATGAAGGATACGGCGCGGGATCGACCGCGTTGCGAGAGGCCCCATCCATGGCGGAAAACGGCAAGGTCCATCAGACCGTCATCAAGAAATACGCGAACCGGCGGCTCTACCACACCGGAACCTCGACCTACGTCACCCTCGAGGACCTCTCGACCATGGTCCAGGGCGGCGAGGACTTCGTCGTCTACGACGCGCGCTCGGGCGACGACATCACCCGCTCGGTGCTGACGCAGATCATCTTCGAGCAGGAGAACAAGGCCGGCGACGACAACCTGCTGCCGGTGGCCTTCCTGCGCCAGCTCATCCGCTTCTACGGGGACAGCATGCGCACCATGGTGCCGAGCTTCCTCGAGTTCTCCATGGCGAATTTCGCCCGCGACCAGGACGGCCTGCGCGAGAAGCTCGCCCAGAGCTTCGGCCCCACGGTGTTCCAGCAGGCCATCGAGCAGCAGGTGCGGGCCAACATGAGCTTCTTCGGCGACGCCATGAAGATGTTCACGCATTTCGGCGCGGCGGGCCCCGGCGGCCAGCCAGGCCTGGCGCCCCCGGCGACGCCCCCCGCCGTGACGGGGCCGAGCGACATCGACGACCTCAAGCGGCAGATGGCCGAGATGCACGAGCGCCTGGAGGCGCTGGCGCGCAAGTAGCCCGGCGCCCGGCCATGCCGGTCCGTTCAGGAAAAGGTTGACGAACCGTTAACATCGGCCCCACCCTTGCAGCATCCGTCGCGGGAACGACGAGACGCGGGGCCGATGGCGCGATCTGGCACAGAACCGGGCGAGGAGCGGGACGGCACGGCCGTTCGCGCCCTCGCGCTCGTCCCGGAGACGGGCGCCCATCGCCGCGACGACGAAAAGCCCGCGCAAGGCCGTATCCGGCCGCCCGCGGGCTTCGTGACGCAGTTGCTGATGGGGGCCGATCCGGGCCTGCGGCCGTCGCGACTGTCCCGCACGCGGGACGCGGCGGCCCTCTATGCGAAGGCCGCGCGCCTGCTCCAGCATAGGGCCTGATTCACAATCAGGCCCTATGCTGCCGCTCTTCGTTGTCGCATCGGTCTCGCCGAAAACCGGAACCACTTTTCGGCACGATGCTCTCGCCTGACGAATCGTGCGCCCGGCCTTCAGGCCTCGGCCGACTTCACCTTGAGGACCTGGCGGCCCCGGTACATGCCGGTCTTCAGGTCGATATGGTGGGGGCGGCGCAGCTCCCCCGAGTCCTTGTCCTCGACATAGGTCGGCGCCTTGAGGGCGTCGGCGGAGCGGCGCATGCCGCGGCGCGAGGGGGAGGTTTTACGCTTCGGAACGGCCATGACGAGGATCCTGCTGGTTCAGACGGCAAAAGGGCGCCTGGAGGCTGAGGCTCCCTTGCGGGAGGCAGCCTCGGCACCGCATGCGGACCGGATTCGAGGCGGGCTTATAGCGCCGGGACAGGCCGCTGGCTAGAGCCGGATCGCGCCGGAGGATACGGATCCCCCGCACGTCCGTCGCGGCCGGTTCATCCGTGGGCCGCCGTCCATTAAGGCGCGGTTCAACTCGAGAGGCACAGACCTCACGGCGCACGGATGCCGCCTTGTCCCTTCTGCGGCGAAGTTCCGGGAGACGACGCCATGACGAAGCCCGTTTCGACCAGCCTGTTCCGCACCCTCGCCGTTATGGCCTGCCTCGCGGCCGCCCCGGCGCTCGCCCAGACGCCGAGCCCGGCGACCCCGACGAAGCCCGTGGCCCCGCCGCCGGCCGCTCCCGCCAAGCCCAGCGCCCCCGTCGCCGGCGCGCCGAACGCCGCCAAGGGCGCGCTCCTCGACATCAACACCGCCACGGCGGAGGAGCTCGACGCGCTCCCCGGCATCGGCGCGGCCCGCTCCGGCGCGATCATCAAGGGCCGCCCCTACAAGGGCAAGGACGAGCTCGTGCAGAAGAAGATCATCCCGCAGAACGTCTATGACGGGATCAAGGACAAGATCATCGCCAAGCAGAAATAGTTTTTGGGACTTGGCGTAGCGCCTTGGAAACCGCGCGGGCCCAAGCCGGGCTCGCGCGGACGAACCGCGGGAAACGCGCGTCTTGCGGCTCGGGGAGGCGGGTGATACGCGGCGAAAATCCGCTTGATCCCCAAAGACCTGTGTCGAAGCTCCGCATGCCCGCCCCCATCATCCGCCTCCACAAGGGCGACCTGCCCGACGGCTACGACCCCGGAGCGGCCATCGCCGTCGATACCGAGACGCTGGGGCTCAACCCCTTACGCGACCGGCTCTGCGTGGTGCAGATCTCGCGCGGCGACGGCGAGGCGGACGTGGTGCAGATCGCGCCCGGAACCGGCCCCGACACCGCGCCGAACCTGTCGCGGGTCCTCGGCGATCCGAACGTCCAGAAAATCTTCCACTTCGCCCGCTTCGACCTCGCGGTGCTGTTCCACCGCCTCGGGGTGATGCCGGGGCCGGTCTACTGCACCAAGATCGCCTCGAAGCTCGCCCGCACCTATACCGACCGGCACGGGCTGAAGGACGTGGTGCGCGAGACGGTGGGCGTCGACCTCTCGAAGCAGCAGCAATCCTCCGACTGGGGCGCCGAGACGCTCAGCCAGGCGCAGCTCGAATACGCGGCCTCCGACGTGCTCCATCTCCACGCCGCCCGCGACAAGCTCGACACCATGCTGGCGCGCGAGGGCCGCACCGCCATGGCGCGGAGCTGCTTCGATTTCCTGCCCACCCGCGCGCTGCTCGACCTCAAGGGCTGGCCGGAGACGGATATCTTCGCCCATACCTGAGCGGGTCAGGGTCCCTCGGCGGGCGCCGCGCGGCAGCAGCCGACGAAGGAGCGGTGGACCCAGCCGGTGCCGCCGCCGCGCAGCCGCACGCTGACCCAATCCCCCTGCCGGCCGAGCACGGAGAACAGGGCGTCGGGCCCGAGCTTCTTCAGCCGGATGCCGGCCTGCGCGCTCGGCAGGCTGCGCAGCGCCACCCAGTTGTCGCCGTAGGGATCGAGCCCGACCGGATAGGAGAAGTTTTGGGACCGCGCCGGCGGAAGATCCGCGCGCGGGCGCGGCTCCTCCCGAGAGCTCGGGGCGGCCTCTTGTGCCCGTCTCTCGGCGGGCAAGGGCAGGGGAGGCGGCAGGGGCTGCGGCAGGGCCGGGCTCTCGATGCGTGGCGTTTCCGGCGGCCGGGGCGTCTCAGGCGGACCTTCGGGGCGCGCGAGCGAGATGAAGCGGGCGCCGCGCACCTCGTTGTAATAGGCCGGCACCTGCTTGTGGTTGGCGCTCTCGGCGAGCCTCGCCACGTCGTCGCGCACCGATTCGCCGAGATCGATCAGGTTGAGGTCGGCCCGCTTGAGGCGGTCGACGAAGACCCGCGTGAACACCGAGTTCGGGTTGGCATCCGCGCCCGGCAGGCGGTCGAGGGCCTGCTGGCCGGCGCCCGCCGCATAGAGCGAGAAGACGCCCTCGGCCGGCTCCACGCGGGCGAGCCCGCGCGTCAGCCCGACGCTGCGGGTGCCGCTCTTCGGAAACGGGTTGTCGCGGCAGGCGTCGATCACCATCACCACCACCCGCGCGCCGCGCTCGCGCAGCTCCGCGCTGAGGTCGGTCTCGGCGAGCGAGCGGGTGCGGGCGAGAAGCTCCTGGCCGGGCTCGATCGCCGGGATGTCGGAGGGCAGCAGGTAGTTCGTGCCCTGGAGCGCGATGCCGTGGCCGGCGAAGTAGAACAGCACCGTGTCCCCCGCCTGGACCTTGTCCTTGAAGCCGCCGAACCGGCGCAGCAGCATCTCCTGCGTGACGGTGCCCGAGAGCAGCGTCACCCGGAAGCCGAGCGCTTCGAGCGTCGTGCCCACCGCCTTCGCGTCGGCGACGGGGCGTTCGAGCTGCGCCCCCGCGCCGAGATTCGCGTAGGCGTCGACGCCGACCACGAAGGCGAGCCGGTCCGCCGCCCGCGTGGCCGTCGCGGCGCCGAGCACGAGCAGGGCGAGGACGACGCCCGGCCCGAAGATCCGGCCGTGCCTGCGGAAGCGTCGTGTCTCGCGAGGGGTCATGCGCCAATGCCTGCCGGGCCTTACGAGCGGCCGGATATAGCCGATCCCGCGCGCGGAAGCTCCCACGCGCGCAAGCGTCACCGCCGGCGGCGCGCTTGCGAAAACCACTTAAGCGCCCGATCTCCCTCCCGTCATGGTTGAACAATTCGAAACGCTCAGGCCATAACTTCGCCACCGCGCGCGGGCACGTCCCGTGCATCCGGTCCTCGGTCCTTGTCGAGGCGAAAGGTCCGAGGCCGGCTTCTCCGGGAAAGTGATGTCTGTGGTCGAGGCCGTCGAGACGGGACTGATGGCGGGGCCGAACCCCCGCCGGGAAAAGGCCCACGCCCGCGCGAGGAATCACAGCGCCCGCGTGAAGGGCTTGCGCCTGGTGATTCCGCTGGCGGCCGGCGGCGCGATTCTGGCGCTCGCCGCCGTGACCCTCAATCCCTTCGGCGCGCTGGCGCCCTCGGTCGGCTTCGGCCCCGTCACGCTGTCGGGCACCAAGGTGCGGATGGAGAACCCGCGCCTGTCCGGCTTCCGCAAGAACGACCGGGGCTACGAGGTGACGGCGAGCGCGGCCCTCCAGGACGTGAGGAAGCCGAGCCTGATCGAGCTCGAGGCCATGCGCGGCCACATCGCCACCGACGACAAGGGCGGCATCGCCCGGATCGAGGCGGCGACGGGCCTGTTCGACACCAGCCGCGAATCGCTGGAACTGAACCGCGACATCCGTCTCTGGACCGACAAGGGCGAGGAGGCCCGGCTGAAATCGGCCTCCGTCGACTTCAAGGCCGGCACGGTGAAGTCGAAGGAAACCGTCACCGTCACGGTGCCGAGCGGATCGGTGATCGCCGACACGCTCGACGTCGTCGACAACGGCAAGGTCATCTCCTTCGTCGGCAACGTCCACTCCGTCTTCCATCAGGACAAGGCGGCCAAATCCGGCGAGAAGACCGGCGAGGCGACGATCCGCACCTCCTCCGCCGAGCCGACGCCGTGAACCGTTCTTCGCGCTCCCTCGCCTACGGGCTCGGCCTCCTGATCGCGCTCGGCGGCGCTCCGGCGCTCGCCGAGAAGCCCGCCGCGACGACGGCCGGCAAGAAGGATTCGGGCCTCGGCGCGCTGGGCGGCGGCGGCAAGGAGCCGATCAAGATCGACGCCGACCGGCTCGACGTGTTCGACCGCGAGAACAAGGCGATCTTCGCCGGCAACGTCGTCGCGGTGCAGGGCGACAGCACCATCCGCTGCTCGACCATGACGGTCTATTACAAGCGCGGCAAGGATGCCGCGAAGGACGGGAAGAAGTCCGATTCCGCCCCCGCCGAAGGCGAGGAGAAGGCGCAGCCGGCGCTGGGCGAGAACGGCATCCAGAAGGTCGATTGCGCCGGCCCGGTGACGGTGGTGCAGAAGGAGCAGGTCGCCACCGGCGACAACGCCGTGTTCGACCAGGCCGCCAAGCGCATCGTGCTCACCGGCAACGTCGTGCTCAGCCAGTGCCAGAACGTCACCCGCGGCTCGCGCCTCGTCTACGACATGAACACCGGCCGCGCGAACATGGACCCCGTGGCGGGCGGGCGCGTCTCGGCCCTGTTCGTGCCGGGCGAGAAGTCGGACAAGCCCGGCGCCGGCAAGGGCTGCCCGCAGCCGGCCGCAGCCGCCAAGGCCGCGCCGAAGCCGGCGGAAGCGGCGAAGGATACCGCCAAGGATACCGCGAAGACGCGGGCGCAGGCCAATTGAGCCCTGCCGTGCTGAGCTCCCGCCGCGCGGCGGCGGCGTCCACCGGCGCGGCGAAGGCGCCCTCCTTCGTGGCACGCCTGCTGGGCCGGGGCCGGCAGCGCCCCGTCGCCCCGGCGACGGACGCCGAGTTCGAGGCCGAGGCGGAGGGCGGCCCCGGCATCCTGTGCGTGCGCGGCCTGCGCAAGAGCTACGGCGCCCGCACCGTGGTCCACGAGGCGGGGCTCACCGTGCGCAACGGCGAGGCGGTGGGGCTGCTCGGACCGAACGGGGCCGGCAAGACGACGATCTTCTACATGATCACCGGGCTGGTCTCCGCCGATCGCGGCTCGATCACCCTCGACGGCCTGCCGATCACGCAATTGCCCATGTACCAGCGGGCGCGGCTCGGCATCGGCTACCTGCCGCAGGAGGCCTCGATCTTCCGGGGCCTGTCGGTGGAGGACAATATCCGCGCCGTGCTCGAGGTGGCCGAGCCCGACAGGAAGGCCCGCGAGCGCAAGCTCGACGAGCTTCTGGAGGAATTCGACATCGCGCGGCTGCGCAAGTCGCCCTCCATCGCGCTCTCCGGCGGCGAGCGGCGACGCTGCGAGATCGCCCGCGCGCTCGCCTCCAACCCGAGCTTCATGCTGCTCGACGAGCCCTTCGCCGGCATCGACCCGATCGCGGTGGGCGACATCCAGGATCTGGTGAAGCACCTCAAGGGGCGCGGGATCGGCGTGCTCATCACCGACCACAACGTGCGCGAGACGCTGGGCCTCATCGACAGGGCCTATATCGCCCATTCCGGCCGCATCCTCACCGAGGGCACGCCCGAGCAGATCGTGGCCGACCCCGAGGCGCGCCGGCTCTATCTCGGCGAGGATTTCCGGCTGTAGCCCTTCGCCGGGACCCGATCGGCGCCGCGAGCGCTTGCCGCCAAGCGAAAGCCTTCCTTCAGCACCGTCCCGGATGATGGGAGCGGCTGTGTCCCGCCGGCCACGTTCCGAACGGGCCGGTCGATAACCGTTCATCACGTTTTGACGTGGGCGCGGGTTGGGGCTAGACCTCGGTCAACCACGAATGCAAGACTCGTGCCGAGGCCCGCAGGGGATCGGCGGGCAGGGTCTGCGGAAAAGGGGCGGCCACCGCGATGAGCTTGCTGCAACGGCTGGAAATGCGCCAGGGCCAGGCCCTGGTGATGACGCCACAGCTCTTGCAGGCGATCAAGCTCCTCCAGCTCTCGCAGCTCGATCTCGCGGCCTATGTCGACGCCGAGCTGGAGCGCAACCCGCTGCTCGAGCGGGTCGAGGGCGATGCCTCCGAGCCCCGCGAGGCCGCCGAGGGCGCCCCGGAACCGGATTTCGGCGGCGCGGAGGCCGGAGGCGGCGAGGATTGGAGCCCCCCCGAACTCAACCCCGCCAGCGGCGAGATCGAGACCGACCACGACACCCGCCTCGACAACGTCTTCCAGGACGAGCTGCCCACCGCCGCCCGCGACAGCGTCGCCGAGGGCGGGGCGGGGGACATGCTCTCCCTGACGCCCGCGCCCTACGGCAGCAGCGGCGGCAGCTTCGACTCGGACGCGCCCGACTTCGAGGCGACGCTGACCGTCGAGACCTCCCTGCGCGAGCATCTCGCCGCCCAGCTCGATCTCGCCACCCGCGATCCCGTCGACCGCCTCATCGGCGGCTTCCTGATCGATGCCGTGGACGAGGCGGGCTACATGCGCGAGCCCATCGACGCGGTGGCCGAGCGGCTCGGCAGCGGCATCGACGACGTGGCCCGCATGCTGAAGCTCGTGCAGAGCTTCGATCCGCCCGGCGTCGCCGCCCGCGACCTCGCCGAGTGCCTGGCGATCCAGCTCCGCGAGCAGGACCGCTTCGATCCCGCCATGCAGGCCCTGGTCTCGCGCCTGGACCTCGTGGCCAAGCGCGATTTTCCGTCGCTGCGCCGCCTCTGCGGCGTCGACGACGAGGATCTCGTGGAGATGCTGGCGGAATTGCGCCGGCTCGACCCGAAGCCCGGCCGCGCCTTCGGCTCCAGCGCCGTGGAGGTGCTGATCCCCGACGTGTTCGTGCGCGCGGCGCCGGACGGGTCCTGGCTGGTGGAGCTTAACGGCGAGGCCCTGCCCCGCGTCCTCGTGAACCAGAGCTACTATGCCCGCGTCTCGCGCGGCGCGGTGGCCGACGGCGACAAGTCCTTCCTCTCCGAGTGCCTCCAGACCGCCAATTGGCTGACCCGCAGCCTCGAGCAGCGCGCCCGCACCATCCTGAAGGTCGCCACCGAGATCGTGCGCCAGCAGGACGGATTCTTCCTGCACGGGGTCTCGCATCTGCGCCCGCTCAACCTGAAGACGGTCGCCGAAGCGATCGGCATGCACGAATCCACGGTCTCCCGCGTGACCTCGAACAAGGCCATCGGCACCAGCCGGGGCACCCTGGAGATGAAGTACTTCTTCACCGCCGCCATTCCCGGCGCGGCGGGCGCCGCCTCGCATTCGTCGGAGGCCGTGCGCCACCGCATCCGCCAGCTCGTCGACGGCGAGACCCCGAACGACGTGCTGTCGGACGACGCGCTGGTGCAGCGCCTGCGCGGGGAGGGCGTCGACATTGCCCGCCGCACGGTGGCGAAGTACCGGGAATCGCTGCGCATTCCCTCCTCGATCGAACGCCGCCGCGAGCATGTCGGACATGCCGGCCGGTGACGCTGCGCCCTCTCGGCACGCGTTGACTTCCGGGCGGCGCGCTCCTTAACTCCGTGCCCGGCAAACCGCCGGCGAAGCGGAGGTCACATGGGGGCATTGCGCGTCACGGGCCACGGCCTGGACCTGGGAGAATCCCTGCGGGGACGGGTCGACGAGCGCATGGCGGCGACGATCGCGAAGTATCTCGACAGCCATATGGGCGACACCTGCTCCGGGCATGTCACCCTGCGTCGCGACGGCACCGCATACCGCACCGATTGCGTGCTCCACCTCGTCTCCGGCCTGACCATCGAGGCCACCGGCGCCGCGCACGACCCGCGCGCCAGCTTCGAGCAGACGGCCGACCGGCTGGAGAAGCGCCTGAGGCGCTACAAGCACAAGCTCAAGGACCACGGCGCCGCCGCCCATAACGGCGCCACCGTCGAGGCGGCCTATGCCGTGTTCGCGGCGCCCGAGGACGACGAGGACGAGCCCGACGAGGATGCCGGCGCCGAGGCCCACCCCCCGGTGGTCGCTGAGAGCACCAAGACCCTCCAGCGCCGCTCGGTGAGCGAGGCCGTCACCGCCCTCGATCTCACGGGGGCGCCGGTGATCGTCTTCGTTCACGCTGGCACCGGACGCATCAACGTCGTATACCGGCGCAGCGACGGGGCGATCGGCTGGGTGGATCCGCCGGCGGCCTGATCCGGGCCGCGGCGGGACTGGAACCGGCCCGAGGCCCGTTGATTGGTTGTGGGGACGCAACCGGCCGCTGGCCGGCTCGGGTCCCCACCCACGGGGGGCTGCTTCCTTCATGCCGATGCTGGAGTTCCTCGATCCGAATTCCGTCGTGCCCGCCCTGCGCGCCCGCGCCAAGAAGCAGGTGCTTCAGGAACTGAGCGCGGAGGCCGTGCGCCGGCTCCCCGCCCTCGACGAGCGCGAGGTGTTCGAGACGCTTCTTCAGCGCGAGCGCCTCGGCTCCACCGGCATCGGCGACGGCGTGGCGATCCCGCACGGCAAGCTCGCGCGCCTCGACCGGCTGTTCGGCCTCGTCGCCCGGCTCGAACGGCCGGTGGATTTCGAGGCGCTGGACGGGCAGCCCGTGGACATCGCCTTCCTGCTGCTCGCCCCCGAGAGCGCGGGGGCCGACCACCTCAAGGCGCTGGCCCAGGTGGCGCGGGTGCTACGCGAGCCCGGCATGCTGGAGCGTATCCGCGCCGCCCGCGACGCCAGCGCGCTCTATGCGCTGCTCACCCACACCTCGGCCTCGCAGGCGGCCTGACCCTTGGTGCGCCGCTCCATCGCCCGCCCGCTCCTCGCGGCGACGGCCTTCCTCGGCCTAGGGGCCGGCGTCGCATGGGCGCAGGCGAGCGCCGACGGCACCTGCGCCAGGGACACCCTGGTCGCGCAGTCGATGCAGCGCCAGGCCATCGACCAGCTCGAACAGACCGACGGCGACGAGGCCAAGAGTTGCCGGATCTGGCGGCGCCATGTGGAGACCATGCGCCGCGTGGCCGCCGTCTACGGGCGCTGCCTCTCCGGCTCCGAGCGCAACGAGCGGCTCGCGCAGGTCCAGGGCTCGGAGAAGGAGTTTTCCGGGCTGCTGAAGACCCGCTGCCGCGGCCAGTAGAGCCGGCGACCCAGGTCCGAAACGGAATCAGTCGGCGGAGGCGCGCATCAGCGGCTCGGCGACCATCTTCACGGGCTTGCGGCGCCCGAGCAGTACGGCGGCGCGGGAGCGCTCGGGATCGTCCTCGAATCGGGTCCGCACCCAGGCCGCGAGGAACTTCACGTATTCAGAGGCGAGGAGCCGGGCCGAGGGCGGATGCGCCCACCAGCGCCCGGCATCGAGCCCCTCCGTGACGACGGGATGGGCGAAGACGCGGTCGTCCGCGAAGCCGTCATCGGCCTTCAGCGCGTGGTCGATCTCGATGAGGGTGCGCGGCATGTGATAGTTCGAGGTCACGACGGCGACCGTGTCGAAGCGGTTCAGGCGCATCCAGCGCCGGGTCTCGATGGCGTTGCCGATGGTGTTGCGGGCCCGGTAGTCGAGATCGACGCAGCAATCGATCCAGTGGCGCTGGGTCGGGTTCAGCCGGGCGATCTCCTCCCGGCTGGTGCGCTCGTTGACGCCGCTGATGAGGAGCCGGCGCCCATAGCCGCCGGCGAGCAGGTCGATGGCGTCGCCGATGCGCTGGGCGCCGCCCGTCAGCGCCACGATCCCGTCGGTGCGGCCGGCCGGGGCGCGCTCGGCGCGTTCCAGCCCGTCGACGAAGGTCACGAAACCGCCGGCGAAGGCGAGCCAGCCGACGCAGGCCGCGCCGAGCACCGCCTTGCCGAAGCCGCCGATGCCGCGCGGCGCCTTCCGCTCGGACACCCGGCCCCGGCGCGGCGTGCCGATGGCGGCCGGCTCGCTCCAGGCCCAGCCGATCGCGTCGGCTCGTCCGTTGTCGGTTGCGGCAGACATCCGCGGCGTCGTTCTCCAGCGCTCGGCCGGCGAGTCCGGCCTTGGACAGACGCGCATTGCGCGCCTCAGATGTTCACAAATGGTTAACGGCCCCGTCAAGCCTCTCGCCCGGCACCCGAATCCGGCAGGTGGAGAAGTCGGACAACGCGGGCGCCCCCGCGCGGGTTCAGGCGAGGAAGCGGCGCACCGTCAGACGCGAGACCACGCCCGTGACGAGGGAGGCGATGACGCCGATGAGCATCACGCTGGCATAGCCCCGCCAGCCGACATGGAAGCTGCCGAACAGCGCCTCGATCTCCTCCCCCGCCGGGCCCGACCGCCAGGCCCCCGCGAGCAGGCCGGCGAGCACGAAGGCCGCGATGGCGCAGGCCGCTCCGATGGCGCCTCCGCGCAGCCCCAGGCCGAAGAAGCGCCGCTGGAAGGCGCGGGCGATGAAGTCGTCGTCGGCGCCCACGAAATGCAGCACCTCCACCACCTCCTTGTTGCCGGCCATGGCGCCGCGCGTGGCGAAGGCCACCGCGAGCCCCGTGGCGATCAGCACCAGGGCGACGATACCGACGCCGACGCCCACGAAGGTGTTGGCCATGGTCGAGAGCCGCTGGAGCCAGAGGGCGTGGTCGTCGAGGCTGGCGACGCCGGGCAGCGCCTCCGTCAGCCGCGCGCGCAATTGCTTCAGGTCCGCGGCTTGGCTGTCCGACAGGCGAAGCGTGATGAGGCGCGGCACCGGCAGGTCCGAGAGGTCGAGCCCGCTGCCGAGCCAGGGTTCGAGCAGGCGCTCGGCCTCGGCCTTGGAGAAGACCCGCGTGCCGGCGATGCCGGGCTCCGCCTTGGCGATTGTGTCGGCCCTGGCGATGTCGGCGTCGAGGTCGCGGCCCGGTCCCGGCCGCACCTGGATCGTCACCTCGCGCGAGACCGCGCCCTGCCACTGGCTCGCGCTGGTGGCGGCGATCTCGGCCGCGCCCGCGCAGAGCGCGGCGAGGAAGGTGAGGATCGCGATGACGGCGGCGAGCGAACGGCTCGCGGCGGAATCCGTCGGCACCAGGGGCGCATTGCGCCTCAGCGTCGGGGGCAGGGCCGGTTCGGCCGCCGCCGTCATCGGCGTCACGGGGCGGGCTGTCGTCTCGGCCATCATCCCTCGATCCGCAGGCGGCCCTCGCCCAGCACCATGCGCCGCGCCTCCACGAGGTCCATCAGGCCGTAATCGTGGGTCGCGATGATGACCGAGGTGCCGAGCCGGTTCAGCTCCACGAAGAGCCGCAGCAGCCGGCGTCCGAGCTGGGGATCGACGTTGCCGGTGGGCTCGTCCGCGAGCAGCAGCTCGGGCCGGGCGATGAGGGCGCGGGCGATGGCCGCGCGCTGCTTCTCGCCGCCCGAGAGGAGCGGGGGGAGCACATGCATGCGCTCGCCCAGGCCCACCCAGCGCAGCAGCTCCACGACCTCGGCCCGGTAGCTCGTCTCGAGCCGCCCCTGGACGCGCAAGGGGAGCGCCACGTTCTCGTAGGTGGTGAGGTGGTCGAGCAGGCGGAAATCCTGGAAGACCACGCCCATGCGCCGCCGCAGGGCCGTCAGCGCGGCGCTGGAGATGCCGCTGACCTCCTCGCCGAACACCGAGACGAGGCCGCGCGTCGGGCGCACCGACAGCAGGATCAGGCGCAGCAGGGTGGTCTTGCCGGCGCCGGAGGGGCCGGTGAGGAACTGGAAGGAGCGCGGCGCGATGCGGAAGCTGACATCGCTCAGCACCTCCGGCCCGAGGCCGTAGCGCATGCCAACGTTCTCGAAGGCCACCACCGGCGCCTCGGCCCCGGAGAGAAGGCTGTCGCTCTTCACGCGCTCGTTCAAGATCGGCCCATTCGCGGTCCCGCCCGACGATCCCGCCGCCGCGCCGGGTGGCGGTGATTCGTCCCCTCTGGAATGAGCGGGCGGCGCGGGGTTTTCAAGTCGGTCGCGCGGCGGGCGCCGTCCGGCGACCGCTTCAGGAGGGGGGCAGCTCCTCAATATACTCGCGCCAGACGGCCGCGCCGCCGAGGGTCGCGACGAAGGCCGCGTGCGCCGCCCGCTCGGCCGGGCTCAGGCGGGAGCGCGCCGCGGCGGTCCTCTGCACCGCCGCCGCCACCTCTCCGGGACCGGAGGCGGCCTCCTCTTCCTCGGCCGGCATCAGGCCGAGGCTCGTCTGCTTGCCGCCGAGGAGCTCGATATAGACGCTTGCCAGGATCTCGGCGTCGACGAGCGCGCCGTGCTTGGTCCTGCGGCTGTTGTCGATACCGTAGCGCGCGCAGAGCGCGTCGAGGTTGTTGGCCGCGTTCGGGTGCTTGCGGCGCGCGAGATGGAGCGTGTCCACCACGTCGGCGAGGTCGATGGCGCGGGGGGCCGCCGCGCCGAGCCGGGCGAATTCCGCGTTCAGGAAGCCGACGTCGAAGGCGGCGTTGTGGATGACGAGCCGCCCCTCGCCGCAGAAGGCCAGGAAGTCGTCGAGCACGTCGGCGAAGAGGGGCTTGTCCGCGAGGAAGGCGTCGGTGAGCCCGTGGACCGCGAGCGCTCCCTCCGAGACCGGGCGCTGCGGGTTGATGTAGCGGTGGAAATCGCGCCCCGTCGGGACATGGTCCAGAAGCTCGACGCAGCCGATCTCGATCAGCCGGTCGCCGGCCTTGGCGTCGATGCCCGTCGTCTCCGTATCGAGCACGATCTCGCGAATCGCCACTGGTTCACCCCCGTTCCGGCCCGTTCACAAAGCCCGTCCGTTCCGTGCCACGGCCCGCCCGACAGGGACAAGGCCGGCCCGTCCGCTCCCGGACGGCGGAATTCCCGCGCAATGCGGTAGCGCACTTACCGCGCCGTCCCGCGCCCGAAAGCACCGCCTTCACGCCGAATTAACCCTGTCGGCGGACAACCGCAGTCCGGTCCCGGCCGTCCGAGGACAAGGCTCGCGCCCCGATGCTCATCACCTGCCCGCGCTGCTCCAGCTCGTTCCGAATCGACGTCGATCGCGTCGGGCCGGAAGGGCGCTCGGTGCGCTGCGGGGCCTGCCGCGAGCCCTGGTTCGTGTCGCCGGCCGACGTCCTGACCGCGCAGGCGGCGGAACTCGGCGCCGCCGCCGACCCGGAACCCGCCGCCGCGCCGTCCGAGCCCGATGCGGAACTCGCCGCCTGGCTCGCCCCCCCGCTCGAGCCCGCCCCGTGGGAGAGCGCCGTTCTCGACAACGTGCCGCCGCCCCCGGCCCGGCCTATGAAACCCAACGCGCGCGGCAACGCTCGGAGCGGACGCCCGGCCGAGGCCGGGGCCTCGATCCGCAAGGGTTTTGCGGGGCTGTCGCCCGCCACGGCGGCGGGGCTCGCGATCCTCGCGGCGATCCCGCTCGCCTGCCTCGCGCGCGTGCCGGTGGTGCGGGCCCTGCCCCAGACGGCGGGGCTCTATGCGAGGATCGGCCTGCTGGTGAACCTGCGCGGCCTGGAGCTGCGCGACGTCGCCGCCTTCCGCAATCCCGCCGATGCGGGACGCCCGGCCGAGCTCGTGGTCGAGGGCGATCTCGTCGGCACGGCGCGGGGCGATTCGCCAGTGCCGGGGATCGAGGTGAGCCTGCGCGATGCCGCCGGACAGGTGGTGGCGACCTATCCCGTATCGGCGCCGCGCTCGGTGCTCGGCGAGGCCGAGACCGTGCGCTTCCGGGGCCGCTTCCCCGATCCGCCCGCCGGGGGCCGCTCCATCGAGGTGCGGTTCGCCGCCATGGGCGCGCGCGACGCGGCGAAGGGCGAACCGGCTCACGGCTCCTCGGACAAGGCCGAGGCCGGCCATGCTCCCGCGCCGGGAAAGGCCGCTCAGGATTCCGCCCACGATGCTTCGGCCCACGGCGATTCGGCTCACGGTCATGAGCCCGCGCCGGCGCCGGCCTCCGCCGCGAGCCACGCCCACTGAGCGGCGAACGGTCAGCAAATGGGCGCGTCAACCCGCGCGGAGGCTGCTATAGGAGCCTCATGACCACACCCGCCCATCGCGTCCGCGTCCTCTTCGACGAATCGAGCATCGCCCGCCGCAACGAGGAGCTGGCGGAAGCCGTGCGCGCCACGCAGCCGCGCGACCTGCTGGTGGTGGCCGTGCTCAAGGGCAGCTTCATGTTCGCGGCCGATCTGCTGCGCGCCATGCACCGGGTCGGGCTGACCCCGCAGGTCGAGTTCGTCCATCTGTCGAGCTACCGCACCGGCACCGTCTCGTCGGGGCAGGTCGAGATCCTGCGCGACGTGCAGAGCGAGGTGCGCGGCCGCGACGTGCTGCTCGTGGACGACATCCTCGAATCGGGGCGCACCCTGGTCTTCGCCAAGGACCTGCTGATGGCGCGCGGGGCCAAGCGCGTGCTGAGCGCGGTGCTCCTCGAGAAGCCGGGCAAGCGCGCCGTGACCATCGAGGCGGATTTCGTCGGCTTCACCTGTCCCGACGTGTTCGTGGTCGGCTACGGGATGGACGCGGCCCATGCCTACCGACAGTTGCCCTTCGTCGGCGTCGTCGATTTCGACAGCCCCGACCCGGACCTGTTCGGCGGCGCCTGAAGGCCGGTCCCGCTGAGGCCGCGGCGTCACACCACGGCGTCATCCGCGCGCATCTCCGGCCGGCGGGAACCTTTGCCGCAGCAGACGCTTGACAAGCGACTGAACTGCTTGCGTCTTTCGCAAGTGCGTAAGGCTGCGACGGACCGAGATGGCGCGTATTCTCCTCGTTGACGACGAAGAGACGGTGAGAGGCTTCCTCAAGCGCGGTCTCGAGATCGACGGCCATGCCGTCGTCACCGCCATCGACGGCAGCGACGGGCTCGACCGTCTGACCGAATCGGATGGCGGCTTCGACCTGATGCTCACCGATATCCGCATGCCGCTCATGGACGGCATCGCCCTGGCGCTGGCGGCCAAACGCGACTTCCCCGACCTGACGATCCTGCTGATGACGGGCTTCGCCGACCAGCGCGAGCGGGCGAGGGGTCTCGACGCCATCGTCACCGACGTGCTGACGAAGCCGTTCTCCCTGTCCGACCTGCGCTCCACGGTGAACCGGGCGCTCGCCGCCTGACGCTGTCGCTCAGGGCAGGAGATCCCCCGCGTTCGGGCCGTTCATGCCGGGGGCGGGCGGCCCGCCCCCGGAATTTGGTCGGCTCAGAGGATGAAGTCGCCCGCGTTCAGCGATCCCATACCGGGGGCCAGGAACACGTCGATGCGCATGTCGGCCACGTAGCCGTCGACATTGATCCAGACGCTCTGGATGGTGTCGCCGGACGGCTGGTGCTCGACGGCACCCACCCAGACCGAGCCCGGAGCCGAGCTGCTGACGAAGCTGAAATGGTCGCGCCCGTCGGAGATGGCGAGGCTGCTCAGGTCGATCCGGTCGCCCTCGGCGCGGCTGAAGTCGCGGATCTGGTCGTAGTCGGTGAGGGTACTGTCGGAGACGCGGGTGTAGACGAAGCGGTCGGCGCCGGCGCCGCCCATCAGGTAGTCGCCGCGATCGTCGCCGTAGAGACGGTCGTTGCCCTCTCCGCCCGACAGCGAATCGATGCCGCCGTTGACGGTGTGCGAGAGGAAGTTGTCGCCGTGCAGCTCGTCGTTGCCGGAGCCGCCCATCAGGATGTCGTTGTCCGCGCCCCCGAAGAGGAAGTCGTCGCCGGAGCCGCCGTCGAGGGTGTCGCCATCGTCGCCGCCGAAGAGCCGGTCCGAGCCCGAGCCGCCATAGAGCTTGTCGTTGCCCGCGCCCGTGATGATGACGTCGTCGCCCGAGCCGCCATAGACCGTGTCCCAGCCGCTGCCGGTGGTGATGGTGTCGTTGCCGGCGCCGGCATTGATCGACTGGGCGATGAAGTACTTGTACTCGAAGGTGTTATTGCCGGATCCCAGGTTCTGGAAACCGCTCTTGTCCATGTCCTCGACCAGAGTGAACGTGTAAGGCACGTATATCTTGCTGGCATCGAAGGTGGTCGACAGGGCAAGCGTGAATGTGAACGGCATGGTCGGCTCCGGATGAAGAACAATGGATCGATGTTTCGTCGCAACGCCATCAATCCCTAGTTTTATTCATCCCGTACGTGCGTTCAGGCACACCATTTACTGAATGCTTTTCGCTTCTTGAAAATCGATCGGCACGAAAATCAAGACATCCTTATTCCGTGCGCCGTCGTTCCGACGCGATAATCTGAAGCGATGCGTGCCGTAGCGCACGCATGCGCCGTTTCATGGGCGGGACCGATCAATCGATCCGCCAGTCGATCGGCGCCAGCCCCCGCTCCGTCAGCCAGGCATTGGCCTTCGCGAAGGGCCGGCTGCCGGGGAAGTCGCGGGCGCGGTTCAGCGGCGAGGGGTGTCCGCTCTCGATGACCGCATGCCTTGAGGCGTCGACGAGAGCGGCGCGGGCGCGGGCCTGCGCCCCCCAGAGCAGGAACACCGCCGGGCGCGGGCCGGCCGAGACTGCCGCCACGGCCTCGTCCGCGAGCCGCGACCAGCCGTAGCGCAGATGCGCGCCGGCCTTCCCCGCCTCCACCGTGAGCGCGGTGTTGAGGAGCAGCACGCCCTGCCTCGCCCAGGGGCTGAGGTCGCCGCCGCGCGGAGGCTCGGGCGACGCCTCGGCGAGGATCACCTTGAGGGAGGCCGGCAGCCGGCGGGAGCCGACATAGGAGAAGGCGAGCCCGTTGGCATCGCCCGGCGTCGGGTAGGGATCCTGCCCGAGGATGACGACCTTCACGGAGGCGCGCGGCGTCAGCGCGAGGGCCCGGAAGACGGTGCCGGGGGCCGGCAGCACCTGCGCGCCCTCGGCGATCCGGGCATCCACGCGGGCGGCGACTACCTCGGCGGCGCCGTCCTGGAAGAAGGGCAGCGCCGCCCAGTCCGAACCGGATTCGCGGAACGCGTCGAGGGCGGCGCGGACGGGGCCCGTCATCGGCGGACCATGATGCGGCCGCCCGCTTCGACGGAGAGAGGGGAGGTCTTGCGCACGAAACCCATCACCTCGTTGGCCAGGAGCTTCCCATCGCTCGGGCCGATCAGGATGCGGCCCTTCGCGAACATGCCGTAGCCGTTGCCGCCCTCGTAGAGGAAGGAGTTCGTGGCGATCCGGTAGAGACGGTCCTCGTCCAGCGCCTCGCCGGCGATGGTGACGGCGGCGACGCGCCGGCCGGCGGGCGCGGTGGCGTCCACCGTGACCGCCATGCCGGAGACCTGCGGGAAGCGGCCCGCCGGCCGGCCGAGATCGGCCAGGCCGTTCTCCAGGGCCTCCCTGACCTGCCGGCCGCTGAGGGCGACGAGCACGGTGGTGTTGCCGAAGGGCAGCTCGGTGAGGATGTCGCGGCGCGTCAGCACGCTGCCGGCGGGATAGAGCCGGTCGCCGCGAATGCCGCCGCCATTGGTGATGGCGGCTTGCGCCCCCGTCGCGTCGCGCAGCGCATCGGCGACGAGATCGCCGAAGCTCGATTCGGCCGCGCGCACGCTGACGATGCGGCTGTCGAGGGGCGTCAGGGTCTCGCCCAGCGCTCCATCGAGCTCGCGCGAGAGGCTGCTCTCATACTGCCGGACGAGGGCGAGCGTCTCCGGGTCCGGCGTGACGGTCGCGGTGTCGTGGATGCGAAAGCTCGGACGCCAGGTCACGCGCCGCGCCTTGCCCTCGCCGCTCACCTCGGCCCGCACGTCGACGGCGGTGACGTAACGGGCGTCGAAACTCGATTCCACCAGCACGCGGGCGCCGTCGTAATGGACGAGGAGATCGTGGTCGTGGCCGGAGAGCAGGATGTCGACCTGGCCGCCCGCGACGATGGCCAGATCTGTCGGCCGGGCGGTATGCGCCACGGCGACGATCATCTCGGCACCTTCCGTCCGCAGCAGCGCGCATTGGTCGGCGAGGGTTTCCATCTCCGCCGAGAAGCGCAAGGGGCCGCTCTGCGACTTCTCCGGCGTGCTCGCGAGCGCGATGCCGACGACCCCGACCCGGATGCCGCCGAGGGAGACGATCATGCGGTCGCGCACACCCGGCAGCGGCGTGCCGTCGCCGGCGCGCAGGTTCGCGGCGAAGACGGGAAAGGCCGCCTCCTTCATGCGCTCGGCGAAGACGGCGGGCCCGAAATCGAACTCGTGGTTGCCCGGCACGAAGATGTCGGGAGCCGCGAGGTTGAGCAGCGCCACGATGTGGGCGCCCCGGTCGAAGCCCGACATCAGCGAGGGCGAGAGCGTGTCGCCGGCATGGGCGTAGAGCATCGGGACGCCGCGCGCCCGCTCGGCTTTCACCACGGCGTTGAGGCGTGCGAAGCCGCCGCGCCCGTCGACCTCGGCCATCTGGTAGATGTCGTTGACGAGGAGCAGGCTGAAGGTCGGTTCGGAAGCGGTCTTCTCCCCGGCCTGTGCAGGCAGGCCGGCGGCGAGCACCGCGCCGGCTCCGAGGCCGAAGGTCTGGCGGCGGCTGGGGCGTGGCATCGGGGCGGCATCTCCGAGGGGCGGCCCCGGAGTTCTAGACGGCGATCGTGACGCTCTGTCAGCGCTTTGCGAGACCGTCCCGCACGGCCTTGGCGTTGCGTCTCACCATCGGCCAGATCCAGGCGCCGGAGGCGAGGTAGGCGGCGGCGGGCATGGGCTTGAGCGCCACCGCGAGACGCTCGGCGAGACCGGGCGCGGCGATCCTCGGGACCGGCGCATCGGTCTTGCGGTAGACCACGGTGGTGTCCTCGCGCCAGTAATCCTCGTGCGGCACCAGACCGGCGCGGCGGGCGGTGAGGTCGAAGGTCTCGCGCACGAAGCCGTGGACATGGGCGAAATGGAAGCGCTCGTGCGGCGGCTTGCCGGTGGCGGCCATATTGGGCACGGCGGCATAGATCACCCCGTCCGGCTTCAGCCAGCGGGCGAGGCGCTCGATCACGTCGGCCGGATCGCGCAGGTGCTCCATGACGTGATGCGTGGTGACGACGTCGAAATAGCCCGGCTCGAAGCGGTCGTCGCCGGCATCGTCCAGCACCTCGACCCCGTGATGCGCGCGGGCGTAAGCCGCGTAGTCGCGCCCCGGCTCCACGCCGATGGCCTCGCAGCCGAGGGCGCGCGCCGCCGCCAGGAACTCGCCCGAGCCCGAGCCGAAATCGAGCACCCGCGCGCCGGGTTTCAGCTTCGGCGCCAGCAGGCCGGCGCGGAAGGCCGCCTCGCGGGCGGAGCGGTTGAGGTGGTGGCGCGGCGGACCGCCGGCGAAGGCGAGCTGGTAGTCGGCGCGATAGGCGGTAGCGTAGTAGTCCGCGAGCTCGGCCACCGTCGGCATCGGATCGGTGCGGATCAGGCCGCATTGGGTGCAGGCGACGGAGCGCAGCGTCTTCAGGCGGCGGTCGGTCTCGGCGACCACGATGCTCTCGTCCGATCCGCACAGATTGCAGGCGGCCGGCGCCCCCGTGTAGGGGTAGCCGGTGAAGGGCATGAAATGCGTGAGGAAGTAGCGGGGAGACGGCATGTCGCGCCCTCGATGACGGGAGATTCCCGGCTGGAAATTTCGCTCTCGGGTTTCGTGCTCTAGTTAGATATGCCGGGCGGCACAACCGCGACGCCCCGCTCAACAGCAAGGGCGGTCGCCGCCGCCGGAATCCCGATGAACGAACGCGTCGCCCCCACCGACCTCGCGCCCGCCGCGACCCTCGCGCCGCAGGCCTCGGGCGGGACGCTGCCCGAGGGCCATCCGGCCGTGCGCTGCGGCCGCGTCGGCGTGCTGCTGATGAATCTCGGCACGCCCGAGGGCACGAGCTACTGGCCCATGCGTCGCTACCTCAAGGAGTTCCTCTCCGACCGGCGTGTCATCGAGGTGCCGCGCCTGATCTGGTGGCCGCTGCTCAACCTCGTGATCCTGACCAAGCGCCCCGGCCCGAAGGGCAAGGACTACGCGAGCGTCTGGAACACCGAGCGTGACGAGGGGCCGCTGAAGACCATCACGCGGGCCCAAGCCGAGCGCCTCCAGGCGGCCATGGGCGACACCGTGGTGGTCGACTGGGCCATGCGCTACGGCAAGCCGGAGGTGTCCTTGCGCATCCAGGCCCTGCTCGACCAGGGCTGCGACCGTATCCTCCTGGTGCCGCTCTATCCGCAATACGCCGCCGCCACCTCGGCCACCGCCTGCGACCAGGCCTTCAAGGCGCTGATGCAGATGCGCTGGCAGCCGAGCGTGCGGGTCTCGCCGCCCTATCACGACGATCCGGTCTACATCCGGGCGATCGCCGATTCGATCCGGGAGGGCCTGGCAAAGCTCGATTTCGAGCCGGAGGTGATCCTCACCTCGTTCCACGGGGTGCCGAAGAGCTACCTGCTCAAGGGCGACCCCTACCATTGCCAATGCGTGAAGTCGGGCCGGCTGATCCGCGAGGCGCTCGGCTACGCGACGGACAAGATGCGCACCACCTTCCAGTCGCGCTTCGGCAACGAGGAGTGGCTCAAGCCCTACACCGACGAGACGGTGAAGGAGCTGGCGAGAAGCGGCGTGAAGCGCATGGCCATCGTGGCGCCGGGCTTCACCGCCGACTGCCTGGAGACGCTCGAGGAGCTCGACGGCGAGAACCGCCACTATTTCGAGGAGAACGGCGGCGAACGCTTCGCCTACATCCCCTGCCTCAACGATTCCGACCTCGGCATGAAGGTCATCGAGCACGTGGTCGCACGCGAGCTTCAGGGCTGGGTCTAGACGGCGACGCGCCGCCGTCTATCCTTCCCGGCAACGGATCGCGGGATGGGAGGGACGGCAATGGGCTTCTTCATCGGGATCGCCTGCCCGTGGCTGGTTCTCGCCGTGCTGGAGACGATGGCCCAGCGCCGCGCCCGCGAGCTGGCGGGACCGGACCTGATCCTCAACGCGACGCCGTCGACCTCCGCCTACCTCGCGCCGACCCTCGCCTGAGAGAGGGGAGGGCCGTCCGAGGCCCGTCCCCCCCTCTCGCGCTTTCGGATCAGGGCTTCTTCGGCTCGCCGACGGGCGCCTCGGCAGGGGCCGGGGCGGCGGCCGTGCGCTCGATCTTGGCGCTCTCGCGCAGCTTCAGGATGATGTCCTGCTGGGCCTTGCGCACGAGGTACTGGTCCACCTGATCCTTCATCTCGGCGAAGCTCGGCACCGGCTTGGTGCGCTTCTCCTCGACCTTGATGACGTGCCAGCCGAACTGGGTCTTCACCGGGTCCGAAATCTGCCCCGGCTGCATCTTGAAGGCGGCCTCGGCGAAGGGCGCCACCATGCGCTCCTTGGTGAACCAGCCGAGATCGCCGCCCTCCGCCTTCGAGCCGGGATCCTTGGAGGCTTCCGCCGCCACCTTGGCGAAATCCTCGCCGCCCTTGAGGCGCGCGGCGATCTTCTTGGCCTCCTCCTCGTTCTCCACGAGGATGTGACGGGCGTGGACCTCCTCCTCCGGCTTCATCGCCTTGGCGGTCTGGTCGTAGAGGGCCTTCGCCGCCTCCGGGGTCGCGGCCTTCTTGGCCTCGCGCTCGAGGTAGTCGTCGAGGAGGAGCTTGTCGCGGAAATAGCTCATCTTGCGCTTGAACTCGGGGGTCTCGCCGACCTTGGCGGCCTCCGCCGCCTGGGCGCCGATGCGCAGGTCGACCATGTAGTCGACGAGCAGGTTCTTCTTCTGCGCCTCGTCCACCCCCGGCAGGGAGAGCGCCGGATCCTCGGCCGCGATGGCGAGATCGCCCTGCGTGATCTTCGAGCCGTTCACCGTCGCGACCACCGTCTCCGGTGTTGCGGCGGCAGCGGCCGGAGCGGCCGCCGGTGTCGGCGTCTGCGCCAGGGACGGGGCGACGCCCATCAGGGAGACGGCCGTGACCGTGGCGAGGGCGAGCGCGCTCGCGCGGCGGGTGTTCGTCATCGGCATCTCTGGGGCGTCCTCGGATAGGCTCTTCGGGGAGCCTTCTTCGAAAAAGGCTCTCGGAAAGGTCTCGGCGGCCGGGCGGCCGCGGCAATCGCGCTCTCAGGTGGCTCGCGGACGGTCCAAACGCAAGCGCCGCCGGACGATCGATATCCACACGGAGCCGTGAACGGCGCGCCGGATCCGGCGCATTCGAGGCAGGCACGCGACGCTTCGTTAAGGCGGGCGTGCCTAGCCTTCGCTCTCTATCCCGGAGGGGCGCATGCGGATCGTCTCCATCATCCACGCGGCGAGTCTCGTTCTCGTGCTCGCCGTTCCGGCCACCGAGGCGCAAGCCAAGGGTCGGCGCGGCTTCGGCGGCATCTGGACGGCCGCTCATGCGCCCGTGCCGCTCAGGGGGTCCGGACTGCGCGTGACGCCCGTGGTCGCCGCAGCACCCACCGTCGCGGGATCCGCTCCTGCTCAGCCTCCTCGCGAAGCGAAGGCACCGGAGGCCGGGGGCGATCTCAAGCCGGATGCCAAATCGGACGCCAAACCGACGATTCGCGAGGTCGTCGCCGTCGTGCCATGGTGCGCCAATGGCCGTGTCATCGGGTCGGGCCAGGGCTTCTGCGAAATCAACTGACAGTTGCGCATCGCGCTGCCCGGATCGTTCGGGCGGCGGCTGATATCGAGCGTGACTCCGCTCGACCGGGACCGGCTGCGTCACCACCCGCGCCGGGGTGCCCCTACCGGATGCGCCCGCCGATATTTACCTCTATAAGCGCGCGCAAACGACCCGCGCCGGGCTTTCCCGCGCGGCTTTCCCGACTGCGACCGTGCCGAAGCTTCCGGCACGGCAGTCCCGACTGGTGGTTCCCTCGATGCTCGGTGCCCTCGCCAAGAAGATTTTCGGCTCGTCCAACGACCGCCGGGTGAAGGGCTATCGCCCGCGCGTGGCGGCGATCAACGCGATGGAGCCGGAGCTCGCGGGCCTGTCCGACGACGATCTGCGCGCGCGCACCGCGATGCTGAAGGGCGAGCTCGCCGCCGGCAAGAGCCTCGACGACATCCTGGTGCCCGCCTTCGCCACCGTGCGCGAGGCGGCCAAGCGCGTGCTCGGCCAGCGCCATTTCGACGTGCAGCTCATCGGCGGCATGGTGCTGCACGAGGGCGGCATCGCCGAGATGAAGACCGGCGAGGGCAAGACCCTGGTGGCGACGCTGGCCGTCTATCTCAACGCGCTGGCGGGGGAGGGCGTCCACGTCGTCACCGTCAACGACTACCTCGCCTCGCGCGATGCCGAATGGATGGGCCGAGTCTACCGGTTCCTCGGCATGAGCGTCGGGACCATCGTCCACGGGCTCGACGACGCGCAGCGCAAGGACTCCTACGCCTGCGACATCACCTACGGCACCAACAACGAGTTCGGCTTCGACTACCTGCGCGACAACATGAAGTACGAGCTCGCGCAGATGGCGCAGCGCGGGCACAACTTCGCCATCGTGGACGAGGTCGACTCGATCCTGATCGACGAGGCGCGTACCCCGCTCATCATCTCCGGCCCGGTGGACGACCGCTCCGAGCTGTACGTCTCCGTCGACGCGATCATGCCGCAGCTCATGCCGGAGCATTACGACCTCGACGAGAAGCAGCGCACCGTCTCGCTCACCGAGGCCGGCAACGAGTTCATCGAGGAGGCGCTGCGCGAGGCGGGCATCCTCAAGGACGGCGACCTCTACGACGGCCACAACGTCACCATCGTCCATCACGTCAACCAGGCGCTGCGGGCCAACACGCTCTTCACCCTGGACAAGGACTACATCGTCAAGAACGACGAGGTGGTCATCATCGACGAGTTCACCGGCCGCATGATGCAGGGCCGGCGCTACTCGGAAGGGCTGCACCAGGCGCTCGAGGCCAAGGAGCGGGTGACGATCCAGCCCGAGAACCAGACGCTAGCCTCGATCACCTTCCAGAACTACTTCCGCCTCTACGGCAAGTTGGCGGGCATGACCGGCACCGCCTCCACCGAGGCCGACGAGTTCGCCGAGATCTACAAGCTCGACGTGGTCGAGATCCCCACCAACAAGGAGGTCGAGCGCGTCGACGAGGACGACGAGGTCTACCGGACCGTAGAGGAGAAATACGCCGGCATCATCGCCGAGATCGACAAGGCGCATAATCGCCTTCAGCCGATCCTGGTCGGCACCGGCTCCATCGAGAAGTCGGAATACCTCGCCGAACTGCTGAAGAAGGCCGGCTACACGCCGCTGGACTATTCCGACCTCAACGCGCTCACCGACGTCTACAAGGCCGCCCGCGAGGGCCGCGTCACCAAGCGCTTCGCGGTGCTGAACGCGCGCTTCCACGAGCAGGAAGCCTATATCGTGGCCGAGGCCGGCGTGCCCGGCGCCATCACCATCGCCACCAACATGGCCGGGCGCGGCACCGACATCAAGCTCGGCGGCAATGTGGAGATGCGCGTCGAGAAGGAACTCGCCGGGCTCGAGGACGGCCCCGAGCGGGACGCGAAGGTCGAGGCGATCAAGGCCGAGATCGCGGGCTATCGCGACAGGGTGCTGGCCTCCGGCGAGCCGGCCGATCCGGCGGCGGGCCGCAAGAAGGACCTGCCCGGCGGCCTCTACATCATCGGTACCGAGCGCCACGAATCCCGCCGCATCGACAACCAGCTGCGCGGCCGCTCCGGGCGCCAGGGCGATCCCGGCCGCTCGAAGTTCTACCTGTCGCTCCAGGACGACCTGATGCGCATCTTCGGGTCCGACCGCATGGACGGCATGCTCCAGCGCCTCGGCCTGGAGCAGGGCGAGGCGATCATCCATCCCTGGATCAACAAGGCCATCGAGAAGGCGCAGCAGAAGGTCGAGGCGCGCAACTTCGACATGCGCAAGAACGTGCTCAAATACGACAACGTCATGAACGACCAGCGCAAGGTCGTGTTCGAGCAGCGCCGCGACTTCATGGCCCAGGAGAGCGTGCGCGAGACCGTGGACGAGATGCGCCACGGCGTCGTCGACGATCTCGTCGCCGTCCACATCCCCGCCAACGCCTATGCCGAGCAGTGGGATGCCGCCGGTCTCGCCGAGCGCGCCCGCGAGGTGCTTAACGTCGAGGCGCCGGTGGAGGACTGGGCCAAGGAGGAGGGCATCGCCGACGAGGAGATGCGCGAGCGCCTGCGCAAGGCGTCCGACGAAGGTTACGCGGAGCGCGTCGAGAAGAACACGCCCGAGCTGATGACTTATATCGAGAAGCAGGTGCTGCTCCAGACCCTCGACCATCTCTGGCGCGAGCATCTCGTCACCCTCGACCACCTGCGGCAGGTGATCGGCTGGCGCGGCTTCGCCCAGCGCGACCCGTTGAACGAGTACAAGTCGGAAGCTTTCGACCTCTTCAACGGCCTCGTGGCGTCCTTGCGCGAGCAGGTGACGGGCCAGCTCTCGCGCATCGAGATCATGTACCAGGAGCCCGAGGCGCAGGAGCCGCCGGCCCTGCCGCCGATGTTCGCCCAGCATCTCGACCCCGCCACCGGCGAGAACGAGATGAGCTTCGACGGTCGCGGCTCCGGCAGCGACGGCGGTGCCGGACCGGCCTATGGCTACGCGGCGCAGAGCCTGTCGGCCGACACGGCGGTGCTCGAGCGCAACCCCGACGACGCCACCACCTGGGGCCGTGTCGGGCGCAACGAGCCCTGCCCCTGCGGTTCCGGCAAGAAGTACAAGCACTGCCACGGCACGCTCACGGCCTGAGCCGGTGAGCGGCGGCATCGTCTACGCGGTCGATCCGTCCTTGAGCGCGGCGGAGTTCCGCCGCGTCCTCGTCTCGTCGGGTCTGGCACCGCGTCGCCCCGCCGACGACATCGACCGGCTGGCACGGATGCTGGCGGCCGCGGACCTGATCGTCACCGCCCGCGTCCTCACGCCCGAGCGCACGCTCGTCGGGGTCGCGCGGGTGCTGACGGATTTCTCCTACTGCGCCTATGTCTCGGACCTCGCCGTGGACAAGGCCCAGCAGGGGCGCGGCATCGGCCGGCGCCTGCTCGACACCGTGCGCGAAAAGGTCGGCCCGGAATGCAGCGTGCTGCTCACCGCCGCGCCGGGGGCGGTCTCGTTCTACGAGCGCATCGGCATGCCGCGCGTGGAGCATGCGTTCCGATACGACAAGGAGCGGTAGCCGCCGCGCTCAGGTCTCGACGAGTCCGGTGGTCGCGCCGGATGCCTGGGAATTGCCGGCTCCCTTGGGGAGCGCGAGGTATTCCGCCGAGCGCATCTCGATCAGCCGTGAGACCGTGCGATCGAACTCGAACGCTTCGCGTCCATCGGTCGCCGTGTAAAGGCCGGGCGCCTCCGCCGCGGCGGAGGCGAGAAGCTTCACGCGGCCGTCGTAGAGCGTGTCGACGAGCGTGATGAAGCGCTTGGCCTCGTTGCGGTTTTCCTCGCCCATCACCGGGATGTCCTCGAGGATCAGCGTATGGAAGGCGTTCGCCAGCGCCATGTAGTCGGACGCTCCCAGCGGCTTGGCGCAGAGATCGGCGAAGCGGAAGCGGGCGACGCCTGCGGCCTCCTCCGGCACCTCGACCTCCCGGCCCTTCACCTTCAGCGTCGAGGCGGAGCCCTTCGCCTTTCCCGTGAGGCCGCGGAAGGCCGCGTCGAGCGCCGAATGGGCGGTCTCGTCGGCGGGGACATGCCAGACCGACGCGCCGCCGAGCTTCTCCAGGCGGAAATCCGTACGCGAATCGAGCCGCAGGACTTCCACGCGCTCCTTAAGCTCGGCCAGAAAGGGCAGGAACAGCGCCCGGTTGAGGCCGCCCTCGTAGAGCCGGTCCGGCTCGACATTCGAGGTCGCCACGACCGTCACGCCGCGCTTGAACAGGGCGCCGAACAACCGGCCGAGAATCATGGCATCGGCGATATCGGTAACGGTGAACTCGTCGAAACAGAGCAGGGTCGCCTCGTTCGCGAGCGCATCCGCGACGGGCGCGATCGGATCTTCCGCCTGGACGGTTCCCGCCTTCAGCGCTTGCCGGTAGGCATGGATGCGCTCATGCGCGTCGGCCAGGAAGCCGTGAAAATGCACGCGCCGCTTCTTGCCCGGCGCGGCCTCGTAGAAGAGGTCCATGAGCATGGTCTTGCCGCGACCGACCGATCCCCAGATGTACAGACCCTTTGGAGGTCCTGCGGTCTCCGCCTTGCGCCCGAAGAGCCAGCCCAGCGCGCTGCCTTTGCTCGCCCGCCGCCGTCGTTCCAGCGCGATCACCAGACGGTCGAGCGCCTGGACCAAGACGGCTTGCGCGGGATCGCGTTCGATCGCGCTGCTTCGCACCAGCGCCTCGTAGCGATCGTGGACGGGCCCCGGCGATAGGGGGGTCTCGCGAGCATCCTTCGATGGTTCGGTCACGGCATGGCTCGACGGTTCGCGATGCGTGGGATGGCGGCCTCGAGCCGGAAAGGATCGTCCTGTGCCTCGCGCCGGCAACGCGGGCAAGAGGATAGGCCATTGGTTCAAATGTGAACTAGGTCGTTTTGCTGCATTGCACAATGAATTCGGCCATGCCACATCTCCTCTGCCTTGAGGGAGGTTTCACCCGGCTTCCGAGCGATCACGCGCTTGCCATGCCCCGGAGACCGACAAGCCCATGCCTGAACGTCTTTCACACGGAATCACGATCCGACGTCTGTGGCGAAGCGATCGCGCGGCGGTCCTCGCCTATTTCCTGCGTCTCGATCCAGAGACGCGCGCCAACCGCTTCATGGGGACGGTGAGCGAAGCGGGTGTGCGCGCTTACGCCGAACGCGTGCTGACGACCGAGGGACTTGTGTTCGGCGCCTTCGCCGATGGGATCCTGCGCGGCCTCGGCGAGTTGCGGCCCGACGCCGAAACGCCCATGTCGGCGGCCGTCGGGATGAGTCCCGTGGTGCTTCGTCCGCTGGGCACCTGCGCCGAGGCGGCCTTTGCCGTGGAGCGGCCCTATCGCCGCAACGGGATCGGCTCGGCTCTGTTCGAGCGTATCGCCGAATCCGCCCGCAATCGCGGAGTGGTCGACCTGCATGTGCGCTGCCTGTCGCGCAACGCGCCGATGAGGGAGCTCGCGAGGAAGCACGGCGCCGACCTTCACGCCGCCGGATCGGAGACGGACGGCGCCCTGCATCTGCCGCAGCCCACTCCCTTCTCGTTCTGGCACGAGAGCATCGCCTCGGCTTTCGACATCACCCTCGCACTGACGGCCTCGGGCAACCGCCAACCGATCCCTTGAGATCGGCGGCGGATCGGTCACGACGGGCGGGGCTGCATCGCTTGCGTCGACATTTCCCTGCCGGACGAGACCGGGACGACGGTCAGCCAGCGCGCGAAACGGTATCGTGCTCGGGCAGCACGATACCGCGTGCGGCCAATTCGGCACGGCCTTTGTCGAGCAGCACGTTCGAAGCCGTCTCGACCCGTTCCTGAATGAGGGCGAGGAAGGCTGTGCGTTCCATGCCGGCCGGGATCGGCGGCAGGAACTCGATCACCGCCGTGCCCGGCCGGCGAACGAGGCTGCGGCGGGGCCAGAACAATCCCGTGTTCACCGCCACGGGCACACAGGGCACTCCGAGACGCGTGTAGAGATGGACGAGCCCGAGCTTGTAGGCCGGCGGAGCGCCGGGGGGCCGGCGCGTCCCTTCGGGAAAGATGATGAGCTGGCGCCCCTCAGCGATGGCATCGGCAGCCGCGCTGTTCATCAGCGTCATGGCCTTCGAGCCCTTGCTCCGGTCGATGGCCACCATGCCGGCACGCATCATGTACCAGCCGACCACGGGAATGAAGAGCAGCTCCCGCTTCAGGATGTAGGCGAAGTCCTCCAGAACCAGGGTCATGGCCAGGGTTTCCAGCACGGATTGGTGCTTGGCTCCGAGGAGGAGCGGCCCTTTCGGTATGTTGTCCAGGCCGCGAAATTCGTAGGCCACGCCTCCGAGAACGCGCAGCAGCCAGAGCGAGCCGCCGGCCCAGGCACGCACGAGCTTCAAGGTCGTCGATCGTGAGACGACGCTCGGCAGACCCAGGATCCCGATGAGCACCGTATAGAGATAGAAGCAGGCGTTGAAGGCGAGGGCGCGAAGGACTGGCATCGCTCGGAGGTATCGTTGGGCTCGAGGCCGATGCAGCCCCTGTAGCCCATTTTGCGCCACCCTGCTGCGGCTCTCGGGGAAAAACCGCGGTGCATCTCAATACCCCTCGGCGAGGGTCCCGCGCTGACGCGGATCGGATGCGCCGGCGAGAAGCCCGTCGATCCGCATCACGGAGTTCGCCGAGCCCGAGGGGGTTGCGACCTTCACCTTGTGGCCCTTCGCCCGCAGAAGCGCGAGGGTATCCGGCGACAGGCCCTCCTCGACCAGGAGAACATCCGGCCGCCATTGGTGATGGATACGCGGGAAGGCGACCGCCTCGGCAAGGTTCATGCGCAAATCGACGAGATTGACGATGACCTGGAGAACGGTGGTGATGATGCGGCTGCCGCCGGGGCTACCCGTCACCAGAACGAGCTTGCCGTCGCGCAGCACGAAGGTCGGGCTCATGGACGAGAGCGGCCGGGCGCCGGGCGCCACGGCGTTGCTGTCCCCTCCGACGAGCCCATAAGCGTTGAGGGCGCCGGTTTTGGCGGAAAAATCGTCCATCTCGTTATTGAGAAGCACCCCCGTGCCTTCGGCGACCAATCCGATGCCATAGGAGAAATTGAGCGTGTAGGTGTTGGCTACCGCATTGCCCTCGGCGTCCACCACCGAGAAATGTGTGGTCTCCGTATGCTCGAAAGGCAAAGGATCGCCGGCCTTGACCTCATCGGCGGGTCGCGCGCGGTTCAAGTCGATAGCGGCGCGCAGGCCATTCGCGTAGGGTTTGGCGATCAATCCCGCCACCGGGACCTTCACGCGGGACGGATCGCCGAGCCAGGATGCACGATCCGCATAGGCCGGCTTCATTGCCTCGGCCATGACGTGGAGCGCCTGGGCGCTGCCGGCACCCATGGATGCCAGATCGTAGCCTTCGAGGATGTTGAGCATCTCGATCAGATGCACCCCGCCGGAGCTCGGAGGCGGCATCGAGACGATCTCGTAGCCACGATATTGTCCACGTACAGGTTTGCGAATCACGGGTTTGTAGGAAGCCAGATCGGCTTCGGTCATCACGCCACCGGCATCTCGAACGGATTCGGCGATTCGCCGGGCGATATCGCCTCGATAGAAGGCATCGGGACCGGATTCCGCGATTGCGTGTAGGGTGCCGGCCAAATCGGCCTGAATCAGCGTAGCGCCACGTGGAAGCGGTGTTTCGCCCTGAAAAAAGATGCTGCGGCTCGAAGGCCAGCGTCCCAACAACCCCGCAGCGCGCGGCAGGGAATCGGCAAGGCCCGATTCGACCGGAATACCGTTGCGAGCGAGTTTTTCCGCCGGCGCCATCAAATCGGCCAGAGAGAGCTTTCCCGAACCATACAAACGATGCGCTTCTGCAAGCCCGCGCACCGTACCTGGTACTCCCACCGCCTTGCCGGTTCGCGTCGAAGCATTGCGATCGGGTTCACCCGACGCGTTCAGGAACATCGTAGCGGTTGCGGCCGCAGGTGCAGTCTCACGATAATCGATGGCAATGTCCTCGCCTGTCTTGGCAAGATGCACCATCATAAAGCCACCGCCGCCGAGATTGCCCGCACGCGGCAAAGTCACCGCAAGAGCAAATCCAACAGCTACAGCCGCATCGATGGCATTGCCTCCTTTCTCCAGAACAGCGACACCAACATGTGTCGCTAACGCCTCCTGAGAACTGACCATCCCGTGGCGCGAAAGAACCGGCAGTAACCGCGCTTCATCCGGTGTCACAATACCAGACTCGACTTGCATCGGGCTCGGATCAGCCTGTCCTCTTACTGAACTCGTTGAAGCAATGAAACATGTAATTCCAGATATGATTAAATGAAAGAATGATTTTTTCATGAGAAATGGATATCCTTTTTCATGATGGCGTCCTATACAATATAATTCCGTATTATATTTAAAAGTACAGCATTATTTATTTAAATAATTCCTATCATAGTTGTATAATCTATACCTATATATGAATTTCATTAAGACAAGGCTATGAAGATTAACCTCAGAAAATTTGCTATGTATGTCAATAACCTATGGATCTGTTAGACCTTCTGGACCGGTCGTTTTCGACCGAATCACCATGTCGACGGACGTCAAGAGGTGGACTGCCTTATCGCATAAACGTTACAACGGCGAAGCTTGGCGAGTCGGCGCGCGAGCTTGCTGAAGCACCTGTTGGACGATCGAGAGGACGACAGAACGATGCAGAACATCACCGTATCCGCTCGCGAGCGCGACACCGTACTAGCTGCTCTACGCTACTACCAGTTCTATCGGATGCAGGGGCATCCTTTTGATCCACGACAGGATCATCTTATCGACGCTATCGCCAACGAGACCGGTGACGCTCTTGACGTGTCGGAAATCGACGATCTGTGCGCGGGGTTGAACGGCAACCTTCACGCGCTTGCCGCCTCGTCCTGATACCATAACCAACTCGGGGTAGCTTTTGAGCCACCCCAGATAGCACTGAACAAGTCATCAGAAATTTTCAATTCAATCTAACTGCATAATACCGTTTGAATAAAAATAGTCTATTATCTGATAAATTGGAATTCCCAAAATCGAACTATAAGATCCGATTATTTTTTTGAACAGAAAAACACCTTCGTCTTCAAAATGATAACCTCCAACACTGTCTAGAACATGCGTTGAAATATTTTTCTCTATATATTTTTCGATTTCATATGGCGACAATCGTTTTACGAAGATCGAAGCAGATTGAGAGAAAATAATCTCTCTGGCGTTCGGTCCAATAAGAACAGCTGCCGAATGTAGTGTATGATGTTTTTCAGAAAATAACGCTAATCTATTAAATAATTCATCCCTACTAGAAATTTTATGAAAAATTTCATTTTGAAATTCCAATATTTGATCAGAACCAAGTATCCACTTATGTTCGCGATCTTTATGTATAGACCAAGCCTTTTGCTTGGCTAAAAAGACAGCCATTTTCTGCGGGCTATCTTTAAACGGAACGCCCTGATCAGCATCTCTCTCGTCAACTTTATGTTTAACAATTTCTAACGGTATCGAAAATCTTTCCAATAAAACTCTACGAACACGACTGCTTGAGGCAAGCACAAGTGGAGATGACAAAGTCCAAATAGGTTTCATGGGCTTCATATCGCCAGAAATTTCACTCGATGTTCTCGGTAAAGATCCAGAATAGCAGCCGCAGTTTCTTCAATCGAACGTCTCGTTACGTCAATAATAGGCCACTTATAACGTAAACATATTTTACGAGAATCAGAAATTTCCTTAGCAACAGCATCCTTATCGATGTATAGGGATGAACTATCTGCTTGAAGGCTAAGCAATCTATTTTGTCTAATCTGAACAATTCTCTCTGGAGATGCCAGAAGTCCAACGATTAATGGATTGCGAGCTTCCAACAATTTAATAGGAAAAGGAGCGGATGGTATAAGTGGGAAATTAGTCGTCTTAAGTCCTTTATTCGCAAGATAGATAGATGTGGGTGTTTTAGATGTCCTGCTAACACCCAGCAAAATTACATCAGCTTCTTCCAAATTGTCTGGTAAATTTCCATCATCGTGGGCTAAGGTAAAATTCATTGCGTCGATTCTCTTAAAATAGTCAGCATTTAACAAATGTTGGGCACCCGGACGAGAAATAGTCTCAGCACCAAGATAGGCTTGCAACAACGCGTGTACAGGTTGCAAGACAGATAAAAAAGGTGAACCTGTACTTCGACAGGAGATTTCCAATCGTGCCGCTAATTCATTTTCGACGAGCGTGTATAAAACAAGCCCAGGTGCAGCTTCTATTTCTGAAATAACTCGTTCTAACTGAGCTCGTGATCTTACAAGAGGATAAACATGTTCGATCGCTGAAATGCCTTCGTATTGTGCTGCAGCTGCTCGTCCAACGTTTATAAGAGTTTCACCTGTAGAATCTGATACAAGGTGAAGATGGAAAAAATTACGACCCATTTTTTCAACACATAGGGAATGTGGATTTGCAAAAGTGCGGAAAAAGGAATAGCACGAATAATCGAATTGGACCAGTCAACCGGCGAGTGATAAGGTACTGAAAAAAAACAGGGTTTTCGATTATAACATGGAATTGCTAATTTTTTGTTAAATGGTTTTCTCTATGCGTATCTTGTGTATAATTTTTATAATACGCAATTCACTGTCTATAAACAGAATATATGGTTTTCTATTATTAAATAATAACTGTCTTTATGTTAGCAACGAGTGATGTACATGAACACATCTAAATCTGTGTTGAACGTGTTGAAGGGAAAAACAGAAAATGTTCCTCCAATATGGATGATGCGACAGGCAGGAAGATATCTTCCAGAATACAGAGCTGTTCGAGCAAAAGCAGGATCATTTTTGAATCTCTGTTATAATTCAAAATATGCGGTTGAGGTTACACTTCAGCCCATACAAAGATTTAATCTAGATGCTGCGATTTTATTTTCAGATATCTTAGTTATTCCCGATGCACTTGGACAAAAAGTATCTTTTGTGGAGGGAGAAGGTCCTCGTTTAGATCCTGTAGATTCGTACGATAAATTTATTTCATTGGAAGAATTTGGTTCCAAAGCAATATTTAATCATTTGGAACCTATATTTGAAACATTGGACGTTCTCAAAAGTCGATTACCATCTAACGTGACTCTTTTGGGTTTCTGCGGTGCTCCTTGGACTGTCGCAAGTTACATGATTGCCGGACAGGGAAGTATTGATTTAACAAAAGCGAAGAGCTTTGCAAATGCTAATCCAAAGTTGTTTGATTTGTTAATTCAAAAACTCATTGACGTGCAAAGTGAATATTTAATAAGACAATTTCGGGCAGGTGCAAATGCTGTCCAAATTTTTGAATCTCATGCTGGTAATTTACCTGTGGGCGAAGATTCTATTTTACGTTGGAGTTTTAATCCAATTAGAGAAATGATTTCTCGTGTTAGAGCAGTTATTCCTGACGCTCCTGTTATTGTTTTTGCAAAAGGATCTGGCTTTGAAAATCATTTACGCGTAATTCCTGAGACGAAAGCTAATGCAGTTGGTGTAGACTGGGCTGTAAATTTTTCAGAGTTGAGAAAATTAATACCGATAACTTCACCTACTCAAGGAAATTTAAATCCTTTAACACTTGTGAATGGAGGTTATAAACTTGATGAAGAGGTTGATTCAATTTTAATCTCTGCTACAGGAACGCCGCATATCTTTAATTTAGGACATGGTATTACTCCAGATACTCCAATAAATCATGTCGAACAAATGCTTTCTAGAATCAGAAAATGTTGATAATCTTCAGATAAACAGGTTAGCTGTCTGTGGATCTCCAGATCTTGATCGACTCATTTTGTTGCCGTTTTGACTAAGGAACCAAACATCGCTGATCTACATCTGGGTTATGCTGCGTTCGGTGTTGTCTTCCGAGATAGTTTAGGGACCGAATCAGTGGCACCACCTGCATGCGGTCAACGAGATCGACTGGAGCTTGATGAACTTGGACAGCATATTTGCCCTGGCTCAAGAAGAACTGAAACAAGCTGAGCATGAAGTGTCATATCGTCACCGACACGCTGTCGCGCAACTTGGCCTTTGCCTCACGGAGCCAAGCTGCACTGCAGTGTGATCATGGTCCAAGCATTTGACGCGATCCCAGCTTGCCGCAGCGGGACGCATAGGGGTTCAACGCCCACAAAGCCTACCATGCCAGGGCATTACAGATCTTATCGTGGCTCGCCCTCAGGGGCATTGAGAGTAGTGAAACGCTTGAGCGGGGCAACTGGATGGTCCAAGCGCTTTCGTCACTCGCTCGTGCGCTACTATCGATGTGCTGACATCTACAAATCTTTCACAAGCCTCGTCGCAGGTCTCGTCGACCTCAACCAGATCAGGCGATTCTCTTAAGCTCCTTTAGGTATAAAAAAGTGCGCTATTAGAATCTTCAGCAAAATATGCAGTACAGCATACATATTTTTATATAAATAAGTTATCGATTAGTCTCGTATTTCCAATTACTGCGGCAGCAAAGACACGCTCATGAGACTCAATTTTATCTGTCTTATCGAGATTAAATTCGTTGTTTATTGAAATATATTGTATGTCAGTAAAACCATATTTTTTGATTTTATCTTTTGCCGATAAAATCAGCTCATCAATCGGTTCGCCGCTTCGGGCGCCGGCCGCAATTTCTTGTAGGGTTTCATAGAGCTTGGGAGCTATAGCTCTTTCTGTTTCCGACAGATAACGGTTTCGAGACGATAGCGCCAATCCATCGTGCTCTCTAACTGTCGGAAAACCTTCTATCGCGACAGGAATATCTAAATCTTCCATCACGCGGCGGATGATTTGGAGTTGTTGAAAATCTTTTTCGCCGAATATCGCGATATCGGGAGACACTTGGTTCACGAGTTTCGTTACGACCGTGGCGACGCCGGAAAAATGGCCGGGTCGAAAAGGTCCGCAGAGATGCTTTGCCAGATCTCCGACATCTATCGTGGTTTGAAAGCCGTGAGGATACATGGTCTCCACACTGGGTATCCAAACGGCGTCGACATCGTGTGATTGCAGATTGGCGAGGTCGGTCTTCTCGTCACGCGGGTAACGAGAGAAATCCTCGTTTGGACCGAATTGCGTCGGATTGACGAAGATGCTCACGATCACCCGGTCGCCGAGCGTGCGCGCATGGTCGACCAGAGCGAGATGTCCGCGATGCAGAGCTCCCATTGTCGGAACCAGGACAATGCGCTCGCCAGCCCGCCGCCAAGCCTCGACGGTGCCGCGAAGAAGGGGCAATTCGGTCAGATGGATCAAGGGAGCCGTGCTGCTTGTCGTCGATGACGAGAGAAGAAATTCGGCTTGCCTCCTCTAAGGCAAGCGGATCGCCGTGACGATAAGCATTAGCGGCAATATGGCAACACGGGCCTGCCGAACGGATCATCGATACCGCGTGGTGGAGTGAACCCGTAATAGCTCGGTTTCCCCAAACCATATTCCGACCCAGTGTAGCTGGGATCATTCGGATGGTTTGTCGGCACGGGTACTCTGCGTGGCAAGCAGTGGCTTGCAAAACGATGCTGCTTTTGAAGAAGCGCGTCGTGAGAGTCGCTCCCGTCCTCGCGAGGAAAGTATCGCTGCGGTCCGATGAAGGGATTGGTGATCGTCAAATCCGCCGCAAAAGCAGTCGATACCAACCCTAGAAAATGCATCGCAAAAACAACGCCTCGCATTCGCCTGACGCTCTGCTGCTTGCCGGCCATGAACGCAATTCCCTGTTCGTTGGAGATTTTCAGGGAAGAGTAAACAGGTCGTTAACGATTTGCCCTAACGTTCGTCTGCTGTGCGTGATCCGACAGACCGTCGAGCGATGCCAACGCAGCTGCTTCGGGAGTCGGTGTCGCTCTTGCCGATTGTAACGTTTCGAGGATCTTCAACGACGATCTCAAATCTACAGATGATGTTTTTTTGAGGCCATAGATATGGCTCTCGATTTCGGAAATTTTCGTTTTGACAGGTTCCATCAAATCTATTTTTGCTTTTTTGTTATTATTGCCTTTTAAGAATTTATCGAGGGTATTGAAAAACAAAACGATATTCTCAGACCGTGCGGCATCGCTTAATTGCGTCCATGTCTTTCGATCAAAGAATTCACGCTGCGGTCTGCTCCGAAGCATCAGCCATCCGATATAGAAGGCCAGCGCGCTCGCGCAAATCGTCTTGAACCATGACACGATGGGACGTGGAGGTCCGGCTTCCGTATCCGGCAGTCCTCCTCCGATCTGACGGGCGGGAATCTCGGCTTCGCGCATGGTGCGTGTGTTCGTATCGAACCAGGGGATCGTGATGGCGTCGAGCGGTATGACGTCGTCGATCGCCGGGCGGACATCCCATTGGTATGTCGCGCGCGCCACAGGTCCTGCGGGGGTGATGATGGTCTCCCGCGTGACCGGTCCCGCGAAGGTAAGGATGCCGCGCGTCCGCATGACCGGACGAGGCGGCAGACCTTCAGCCACGAGCCCCTGAGCTTCAATGGTGACGATACGGCGTGCCGATTCGCCGACTTTGAGGGTTTCGGGATCTGGGCTCCACGAATCGGTGATGGAAACGTCCTGTGCCGGGAGCCACCAGGGATCGGCTGCATCCGGGCCGCCGGCGGGGCTCGTCCATTGCGCCACCGGCAAGGATACGGTCTCGGACCGGACATCGATCATGCGTCGGACACCGTCGTCGTTGACGGTCAGACGATGTGTGAACGGCTCGATCGTGAAGTCCCCGGCATGATGCGGAAAGACGGCGATGACCCTGTCGAGGACCAATGCGTTCTGGCCATCGGGCAGTTTGGTCCGACCCCAGTGATCGCGGCCGAGCTGCGTCCAGCTGAAATTCGCCAATGACGGTTGCAGCATCTCCTCGAGCAGGATCTGCTGCCGGTAGACACCGCGAATGCGCAGCAACACCATTTCGCGGGCGAAGGGCTTTGCGTTGCCGCTGGTCTCGGGTGTCACCGTGAGGGTGAGATCGCCGGGTCTTACCTCAGCGATGGCTGGAAACGCGGCTCCGAGCAGGAACGCGACGCTACAGACGAGGAGCGGCCTCACCATGGGTTGCTTCCCGTAGGGATGGCCGTTCCGGCCTCGATCCGCCGTGCCTGCTCGGCCTTCAACCGCATCTTCAGGAACCGGCCCGGATCATCCGGCAGGGTCTGCAGCCACAGGCGATCGGGCTTGATCTCGTGGGCCTCGAAACTTTTTGTCACGCGCCGTGCCTCGCGCTCGGGTGCCTCCGCGACCATTGCCGATCCGCCACCCTTGCGGCCGCGACCGGCGGCGTCACCGACGGAACCGCGAGCCTCGCCGGCACCGGCATCGATCGACGATTGTTCGGCCTTGCCCCGGCGGGACACCTTGCTGTTGCCTGGCAGCGAGGCGCTCGCGTTCGCTTCCCGATTCCCCGCCAGTCCCTCACCGCTCGAGGAGGCCTGGATGTCGTCGCTCTTGTCCTGGTTGCCGGTCTTGTTGTAGCGCGCGCCGTACTGGCCCGTACCGTTGGCGATGCCGCCGTTCCCGCTGCGGACGATCTCGTCCGCGAGCATCCTCGCGATCAGGGACCGGTTCGCCTGGGCGTCCGCGTCGCGAGGATTGAACTGGAGGGCGAAATCATACGCCTCCACGGCGGCGGCGTAATCTCCCATGCGCGCCAGCGCGTTGCCGAGATTATAGGCGCTGCGTCGTCCTCCGTTGCGGAAGAGCGTCGCGGCGTCCCCATATCGCCCGGCTTCGTACAGCGCGACCCCCTTCCATGAGGGATCGGAGAAGACGCCGGCTGCCAGGCCGGGCATCCCGACGCTCATCATCCATCGTCCGAGCCCGTTCCTCGGCTCGGAAGCCAGGCCGAGCCCAACGATCACGGTGCTCGCGAGCATGATGCCCGAGACCCTCGCCGCCTTATGCCAGGGGACGGACGCCAGGAGCGACCGTGAGGACTCCAGAACCGGCATGTCCGGGAAGGCCATCATCCGCTCCTGCGAAACAGGGCGATGGCCGGAACGAGAGCCAGCAGCAGGATCCAGCGGCCGAAATCCGTATAGGCCAGCACACTGTAGCCGCCGGCGGCGAGATGGTTCGCGGTACTCGCGCCCACCGCTTCGAGGACCGCACCCGGTGCCGCGACATCGGCCGTTCTTCCGTTGCCGGTTCTCGTCAGCGACTCAAGGGCGGCCCGGTCGGGTTTCGGCGAACCGGGGGGCAGGACCTTTACGGCCGGCACGAACAGGGCTTGCAGACGCCATCCCTTCGCCGCGATGGCCGCCGCCTCGCGGCCGGCGGCCTCGCCGATGCCGTTGCCGTCCGTGACGAGGACGATGTCGGCGGCGACCACGTCGGCTTCCGCGAGCGTCCTGCGCGCCAGCGCCAATCCGCGTTCGGGATGGCTGCCCCGATCCGGCACGGTATCGGCATCGAGGGCGAACAGGGTCGTGCCCAGGCTGTCGCGGTCGGTGGTCGGCGGCATCGCGAGATAGGCGTCGCCGGCATAGACGACCACGGCCACCGACCGTGTGCCGGCGGCCTCCGCCACGCCTTGAGCGGCCTGACGCACGGCCTTCAGGTCGCCGCCTTCCGCCACCGAGCGGGACAGGTCGATCACGATCACGGTGGCGTCGAGGTTGCGGAAGGTCGTGGCGTCCTTGCGTTCCATCGCCGGTCCCACGAGCGCCAGGGCGATGACCATGCCGGCGACGACGGCCGCGAGATTGGCCTGCCGCCTGCCGCCGAGCACCGCTCCCCGTCGCGCCAGCACGCCCATCAGGGCCGGATCGACGACGCGGTGCCAATCGCCGAGCGGTGCCGCCCGCCACACGGCCCTGAAGGCCAGCGCCCCCATCAGGGGAACCGCCGCGAGCCACCAGGGCCGCAGCAGCGCGAGCGTCCCCAGCAGGCTCACGATCCCCTCCGCGTGACGAGGAGCATCCCGGCGCACAGGAACGCCAAAGTCGCCGGCCAGGGCCACAGGTCGTGCCGCAGGGGCAGGGGAGGCGCCTTCGCCCGTCCCCCTTCGAGGGCATCGATGGAATCGGCCACAGTGACGAGGTCGTCGGTGGTCTTCACCCGGAACGCCTTGCCGCCGCTGATCTCGGCCATGTCGCGCAGGGTCTCGGTGTCGACGACGTCCTGCTCGCCGTCGGCATTGGCCATGTCGCGCGGCCCGAGAGCGATGGTGTAGACCTTCACGCCGATCTGACGGGCGAGTTCGGCCACATCCCTCGGCGTGGTCTGCCCGGCATTGTTGGCGCCGTCCGACAGCAGCACGACGACCTTCGCGGTCGCGGAGGCCGGCTGATCGCTGCCGGTTTGCTTCGCGTCGAGACGGCGCAGGGCCAGGCCCAGTCCGTCGCCGATGCCGGTGGAGCGGCCGACGAGCCCGATCGTCGCCTCTTCCAGGGCGCGCGCGACGCTGGCCGTGTCGAAGCTCGGGCTTGCCGCGACATAGGCCTGATCGGCGAAGATCACGAGGCCGATACGGTCTCCGGCGCGCCGGCGGATGAAATCGGCACCGACCCGCTTGACCGCTTGCAAGCGGCTGACCGTCTCCCCGTCCAGGGCGAAGTCGCGCCGCTCCATGGAGCCGGACAGGTCCATGGCGAGAACGATCTCGCGGCCGGAAGCCGGCAGGGCCGTCGCGGGAAGGACCAGCCTCGGCCCCGCCAGCGCCGCGACGAGGGCGCACCAGAGGCTCCAGACCACGAGATGCCGCCTTCGTCCGCGGGACGCGGCATCGCCGACCGTGCGATCGCGCGCCACCAGCGAAGCGGGCACGAGCAAGGCTCCCGTCGTTCCCGACCTCTCGGCCGGCAACAGGCGCGCCGCGAGGAACGGCAGCGGCAGCAGCAGCAATGCGAGGGGCGTCGCCAGATCGAAAGCCGAGAGGAAGGCGGTGATCCAGCCGGGCAGGAGGGACGTCACCGCGTCATCCCCGCAGGCGCCCGATCAGCCGGTTCAGCTCGGCGTCGAGCAGCGCCGGATCGGGCCGTTCCCGGCGGCCGTACAGGCCGTCCACGAACACCCGGCCGATCCCGTTGCTGAAGGCGTCGGTGGCGAAGATCTCGTCCAGCCGCACGGCCCATGCCGGCCCGCGCAGGCTCGCGGCTTCGTCGCCCTGGAGCGTCCGCACGATCCGCCGCAGCAGGCGCGCCTGCGCCACCAGCCGCGTCTCGGGATCGAGGCGGCCGGCGGCGGCGAGCGCGTTCAGGGCCGAGCGTCTCACGCCGATCCGCGAGCGGCGGTACAGGTGGCGGACGAGACCGGCGACGAGGGCCGCCGCGAATCCCAGCGCCATCGCGACGACGATCTCTCCCTCCACGAGGCCTGCGGCATGCCCCGGCAGATGCAGCCCGCGCAGATGCTCGATGCCGGACACCGTATCGGCGGGGCTCATGGGCCGCGACCTTCACAGCACCGCATCGAGCCGCTCCATCAGGGGGGCGTAGGCCTCGGGACCGGCCTCGACATCGAGCCGCAGCCCCTCGATGCCCTGCCGGGCGTAGGCGACGAGACGCGGATCCGCCGCATCGCCGTTCCCCGTATCCCGCCGGTCCGCCCGGACGGCGCCACGCCGTCCGTCGGCGAGGGCGAACGGATAGAAGCCGGGCGGCCGCAGGCGTTCGAACGCGTCGCTGACCAGGATGAGGCGGATCGAGAGACGCTCCGCCAGCAGGGTCAGCGATCTATCGAACTCGGGTCCGGGGGCGTCGAGGGCGCTGGCGATGACGAGATGGCCGCCGGACGGCAGCAGCCCCTGGGCGATACCGAGCAGCGGGTCGAGGGGCGGATCGGCGCTGCCCGGCGCGTCGAGGGCGCGGGCATGGGCGAGCGCCAGGGCGCCGGTCACGGCCGTCATCGCCCGCTCGCCGCTGGCCGGACGCGTCACCGCCGGTTCGCCCGCGTTGGCGACGACGAGCCCGACGCGGCCACCGTCACCGACGATGCGCCAGCCGAGCAGCGCCAGCGCTTCCGCCGCCGCCACCGAGCGCAGGGCCCGGCGCGTCCCGAACAGCATGGAGGGCCTGAAATCTGCCAGCAGGACAACGGCCCGATCGCGTTCGTCGTGGTGCGTGCGGACATGGAGCTGTCCGGTGCGCGCGGTGGCGTTGCGGTCGATGTGACGCCGGTCGTCGCCCTCGGACCAGAGCCGCACGTCGTCGGGCTCCGATCCCCGTCCGCGCCGCCGCGTGACGATGCCGCCCGGCAGTCCCGCGAGGGTGCGCGTCCCCGGCGAGACGCCCCGCCTGGCGAGATGGCGCAGGCCCATCAGGGCCTCTCCGGAGACGAAGGTGCCGGGCGCGTCGTGACCAGATGCGTTGTGGAGGTCCGATACGGTCGGCGACGCCGCCATGGTCAGAGCGCCCGCACCCGCCGCACGAGATCGTCGACGATCCCGCGCGTCGTCCTGCCCTCCGCTGCCGCCCGCCAGGTGAGGCCGATGCGGTGGCTGAGCGCGTCGGCCGCGAGCTCGGAGATGTCGTCGGGCACGACATGGTCGCGTCCGTGCAGATAGGCCCGCGCCTTGCCGGCCATCATCAGAGCCAGGGTGCCGCGCGGGGAGGCCGGATGCTCGATGGCGGCGCGTAGGTCCGGCGCGGCGGCATCGGTGCGCGTGGCCGCCACGAGCCGCACGAGATAGTCCTTCAGGGCCGGCGAGACGTAGGTCTTGAGCGCCGCCTCGCGGGCCGCGCGGACCTCCTCGACGGTCAGCTTCACCGGCATCGCCTCGGCGTGGTGGTTCAGCTCGCCCTCGACGAGATCGAGGATGCGCCGTTCGGACGCCTCGTCGGGCATGGCGACGACGACATGGAGCAGGAAGCGGTCGAGCTGCGCCTCGGGCAGCGGGAAGGTGCCCGCGTGCTCGATGGGGTTCTGCGTGGCCACCACCATGAACGGGTCCGGCAGCGGATGGGTCTGGCCGGCGACGGTGATCTGGTTCTCGGCCATGGCCTCGAGCAGGGCGGACTGCACCTTGGGCGGCGCGCGGTTCACCTCGTCCACGAGGATCAGGGAATGGAAGAGCGGCCCGGCCAGGAACTCGAAGCTGCCGCTGTCCTGGCGCCAGACCGTGGTGCCGGTGAGATCGGCGGGCATCAGGTCGGGGGTGCACTGGACGCGGGCGAAGGACCCGTCGAGCCCGTCCGCCAGACGCTTCACGGCGCGGGTCTTGGCGAGACCCGGCGCGCCCTCGATCAACAGATGACCGCCCGTCAGCAGGCCGATCAGCAACCGCTCGACGAGCTCGGAGCAGCCGATCAGGCCATGCTCCAGGGCCGTGCGCAGGGCATGGATACGGCCGCGCAGCGCCTCGTCCAGGGAGGCGGCATCGGCGCGTTCGGCGAGACCGGCGGCGCTCATGCCCGCACCGATCCCCGGTCCGCCGCCTCGGCCGGGCGCGGACGACAAACTCCCGCCGGGGCAATGGCTTGCATCCCGCACGTCTCCTCGAAGCGGATTCTTAAGCGATCCACATGCGTTCCCGTGTGCCCGCTGCGAGGCGGCCCCGTCAATCCCGATGGACGGGATCGCGCCGGATCGGTCACGGTCCCGTCACGATGCCGCAGTCATGAGGGGCGATGCTGACCTTCCTGCCGTCGCCCCTGCCCGAAAGCCTGAATTCCGCGATCAGCCTGATCGTCGCCTTCACCCTCGGGACCCTGATCGGGGCGGAACGGCAATACCGGCAGCGCACGGCCGGGCTTCGCACCAACGTGCTCGTCGCGGTCGGCGCCGCCGCCTTCGTCGATCTCGGCATGCGGCTCGAAGGCTCGCGCGGCGCCGTCAGCACCGTCGCCTACGTGATCTCGGGCGTCGGCTTCCTCGGCGCGGGCGTCATCATGAAGGAGGGCATGAACGTGCGCGGCCTCAACACCGCCGCCACGCTCTGGTGCTCGGCGGCCGTGGGGGCCTTCGCCGGGGCGGACCTGCCGCTGGAGGCGGTCTTCGTTACGGCGGCGGTTCTCGCCGGCAACACCCTGCTGCGGCCGCTGGTCAACGCCATCAACCGCGCACCCATCGACGAGAGTGCCTCGGAGGCCACCTACGAGGTTCAGGTCACGACCTCTCCCGAAGGCGCCGGCCCCGCCCGCGACCTCCTGGTGGAGCGTCTCGAGGCGGCAAGCTATCCGGTGGGCGGCATCGAGGTGGTCGAACGCGGCGACGACGCGGTGGAGGTGGTCGCCACCCTCGTCGCCACGGCCGTCGCCGCCGCCGAGCTCGACGCGGTCACGAACGAGCTGACGCGCCTGCCGGGCATCCGCCACGCCACCTGGTCCGTGCAGACGGCGGACTGACGCGTGCGGGATCGCACGTCGGCGCCCTGTCCTTCGGACCGGACGATGCCGACCTGCCGATCACATGGCGGCGGCCCAGGTGGGTCCGGCGCCTCGCGGGAGATGCCATCATGGCTGACGGACACAGGAACGCGCTCATCGTCGGGGCTTCGCGCGGCCTCGGGCTCGGTCTGGTCGAGACCTTCCTGAAACGCGGCTGGACCGTCACGGCGACCCAGCGCAAACCGTCGCCGGAGCTGGCACGCCTGTCGTCGGACGCCTTGCGCGTCGAGACCGTCGATATCGACGACGACGGGGCCGTCGCCGCGCTCCGCGAGAGGATCGGCGACGAGCGATTCGATCTGGTCTTCGTGGTCGCGGGCGTCGCCACCCAGGCGCACGATCCCATCGAGACCGTGCCGCGCGCGGTCGCCGCGCAGGTCTACCTGACCAATGCCGTCAGCCCCGTGCGGTTCGCGGAGGCGTTCAGGGACACCCTCGCCCCCGGCGGCACGCTCGCCGTGATGAGCTCGATCCTCGGCAGCGTCGGCCTCAACGAGGCCGGCGGCTGGGAGAACTACCGGGCCAGCAAGGCGGCACTGAACACCTATCTCCGCAGCTTCGAGGCGCGCCACCGGGACGAGGGCCTTTCGATCCTGCTCCTGCATCCGGGCTGGGTGCGCACGGAGATGGGCGGCGAGGAGGCCGATATCGACATCGCCACCAGCGTCACCGGGACGGCGGACGTCATCGAAAGCCGTCTCGGTGAGACCGGCATCGCCTATCTCGACTACACCGGCAAGACCTTGGACTGGTAGAGAAAAAGCCCGAACGGCCTCAGCGGCGCGGCTCGATCGGCAGGCGGCCGCGCCGTTCCACCACCACGGCGGGACGCGTGCGCCGCTCCACCACCACGGTGCGCGGCGCCCGGTTGGGCGCGCCGGCGGCGATCACGCGCTCGGGCAGGCCGCGCGGCGCGGAGCGGACCGGCTGCGCCGCCGAGAGCACATGCGGCCGGACCTCCTCCGCCGACAGGCCCATCAGGCCGGCGGCGATCTCGACCTGCTGCTCCACGTCATCGGCGAGATCCTGCGCCGCGGCCACCGCCTCGGCGATCGTGGGCGGCTCCTTGCGGACCCGGATCGGCGGCAGGTCCGCGTGCGACTTGGCGTTCTTCTTCACGGGCGCGCCTCACATTCGGTTCGCCGCGCATCATAACGCGGCCGGATGGATTTGTGCACTGCACGCAAGCACCACCCTTGCGTCGGTGCCATGCAATATCGGAAATGGATGCAGGATACGTTCCGCGCCTGCCGCATGGCTCGGACGCTGATACAAGCGTCTGCTGCCGCATTGCCGGACCCCGGAGCGATGTCCTACGACATCCTCCGATGACCGCCGACGTTCCCCTCGACCCGCGCCTGACGCCCGCCCGAGGCGGGTTGGCCGACATTCGCCTGCGCGGGATCGTCCAGGCCGAGACCTTCGTGGAGGGCGTGCCTTGCCGGGTGAGCGCGCCATCGGCACCCCTGTACCGGACGCCATCGCCTGATTCGGGGATCGATACCGAGGCGGTGCGGGGGGACGCGGCGACGCTCTACGCGGAGAGCGGCGGGTTCGCCCTCGTCCAGCTCCTGCATGACGGCTATGTCGGCTACCTGCCGGCGGGCAGCCTCGGCGAGGTAGGGCCTGAGCCGACGCACCGCGTCGGCGCCATCCGCAGCTTCCTCTACCCGGCCCCCGACATGAAACGCCCGCCGACCGGGCATCTGAGCCTAGGCGCGGCGGTCGCCGTGCTCGGAACGGACGGCGATTTCCTCAAGCTCGGCGAGGGCGAATATGTCTTCGGCCCGCATTGCCGGCCGCTTTCCGCCGTCGAGCCGGACTGGGCCGCGACGGCCGCGCGCCTCGTCGGCATTCCCTATCTCTGGGGCGGGCGCACCACGCTCGGGCTCGACTGCTCGGGGCTCGTCCAGATGTCTGTGGAGCTCGCCGGGCTCGCCTGCCCGCGCGACACCGACCAGCAGGAGCGGAGCCTCGGGGAGGCGCTGCCCCTCGATCTCGACCTCTTGCGCCGAGGGGATCTGGTGTTCTGGCGCGGCCATGTCGGGATGATGCTCGACGCGCGCACGCTGATCCATGCCAACGGCCACCACATGAGCGTCGCCGTGGAGCCACTGGCGGAGGCCGCCGCGCGCATTCTCGCCAAGAGCTACGGCCCCGTGACCTCCCTGCGCAGGATCACGTCCTCGCTCACGCCTTCAGCCGGCGCTTGATGCGGAAGATCAGGCCGTCGCGCACGTCGCGATAGCCGTCCATGCGCTGCTCGCGGGAGGCTTCTTGCAGGATCGTCGGATCGGGGGTCGGCCAGTACTCGACATCCGCCGCCACCGTCCGGGTCAGCTCCAGGGCCGCGTGATGGGCCTCCGGCGCCAGGGTGACGATGAGGTCGAAGTTCAGCCCCTCCCAGTCCTCGAGCTGCTCGACGGTACGGGGCCGGTGCTTGGAGGCGTCGATGCCGATCTCATCGAGCGCGGCGATCATGAACGGGTCGGCGGGCTCGCCGCTGCGGACCCCGGCCGACTGCACGTAGATCGACTTGCCGAAATAGTGCCGGCCGATCGCCTCCGCCGCGAGGGAGCGCACGGCGTTGTAGTTGCACATGAACAGGACCGACTGCACGCGCCGCTTGGGGGAGCCGGGCTCATCCATGCCGGGAAGCCGCGCTCAGACGCGGACGGGACGCGGGACGTGCCGGCACGGGAATCGCCGCCCCATGCGCTCAGCCCTTCCAGTGCAGGGCGAAGACGAGGGTGAACAGCCGCCGCGCCGTGTCGTGGTCGACATCGACCTTGCCTTCGAGGCGGTGCCTGAGGGTCTCCGAGGCTTCGTTGTGGAGGCCGCGCCGGCCCATGTCGATGGCCTCGATCTGGGTGGGGGAGGCCGTGCGGATGGCGTTGTAGTAGCTCTCGCAGATCATCTCGTAGTCGCGGATCACCCGGCGGAAGGGCGTCAGCGACAGGAGATGGGTCATCACCGGCGCGCCGTCCGCGGTGGAGATGGCGAAGGAGAGCTTGTTCTCGACGAGCCCGAGCTTGAGCGCGTAGGGCCCCTCGCGCCGGCCCGGAATGGAGAACCGGTTCGATTCCAGAATGTCGAAGATCGCGATGGCGCGCTCGTGCTCCTGGTCCGGGTTGCCGCGCCCGATGGAGCCCTCGTCCAGGCTGACGGCGGTCAGCCGGTCGTTCTCGTCGCCGTCGCTCGAACCGGCCTCCCCGGACTTGACCTCGCTCGACATCGGACGCGCCTCACAGGTTCAGGCGGATCGCGACGGAGCGGGCATGCCCCTCCAGCCCTTCCGACCGGCCGAGCGTTATCGCCGCCGGGCCGAGCGCCCGCAAGCTCTCCGGGGTACAGCGCAGGATGGTGGTGCGCTTCATGAAGTCGATCACCCCGAGTCCCGACGAGAACCGCGCCGAGCGGGCGGTCGGCAGAACGTGGTTCGGGCCGCCGACATAGTCGCCGATGGCCTCCGGCGTGTGCGAGCCCAGGAAGATCGCCCCGGCGTTGCGGATCTTGGCCGAGAGCGCCTCGGCGTCCGCCGTCTCGATCTCGAGATGCTCGGGGGCGATGCGGTCGGCGAGGGGAACCGCCTCGTCGAGATCGCGCACGGTGACGATGGCGCCGTAGTCGCGCCAGCTCGCCCGCGCGATCTCGGCGCGGGGCAGAGTGGTCAGTGCGCGCTCCACCGCCGCCTCGACGGAGGCCGCCAACTCGGCGCTGTCGGTGATGAGGATCGACTGCGCCGCCGCGTCGTGCTCGGCCTGGGCCAGGAGGTCGGCGGCGATCCAGTCCGGGTTGGCGTGCCCGTCGGCGAGGATCAGCACCTCGGAGGGGCCGGCGATCATGTCGATGCCCACCTGCCCGAACACCCGGCGCTTGGCCGCCGCCACATAGGCGTTGCCCGGCCCGACGATCTTGGCCACCGGCGCCAGGCTCGGCGTGCCATAGGCCAGCGCCGCCACGGCCTGCGCTCCGCCGACGCGGTAGACCTCGTGGACTCCCGACAGCCGCGCGGCGGCGAGCACCAGCGGGTTCATCCGCCCCTCCGGCATCGGCACCACCATGACGATGCGCGGCACCCCGGCGACCCGCGCCGGCAGGGCGTTCATCAGCACCGAGGAAGGGTAGCTCGCCGTTCCCCCCGGCACGTAGAGCCCCACCGATTCGATGGCGGTCCAGCGCCAGCCCGCCGTGACGCCGGCGGCGTCGGTTGCGAGGCGGTCCTCCGGCACCTGCGTCCGGTGGAACGCCTCGATGCGCTCGGCGGCGAAGCCGAGCGCATCGAGCGCGTCCCGCGGGCAGGACCGGATCGCGGCGTCGATCTCGTCCTGCGTCACCGCGATGCGGGCGGCGCAGAAATCCTCGCCGAGGCGGTCGAACCGGCGGCTGTAATCGACCAGCGCCGCGTCGCCGCCGGCAACGACCCCCGCGATGATGCCGCGCACGGTCTCGTCCACGTCCTCCGCCACCTCGCGCTTCAGCGTCAGGAGACGCGCGAAATCGTCGGCGAAGGTCGGCGAGGCGCTGTCGAGGCGGAGCATGGCGTTCGTTCGGGGTTCGTTCGGAAGGGAGAAAGGCTCAGGCCGGCGAAGCGGCCGCGTCCTCGGCATGGCCCGGACGCGTCTCGGCCTCCCAGACGGGGCCGAGATCCTTGAGCCGCACCTCGATGCATTCCACATCGAGACGGATCGCGACCTCGCCCGAGAAGATCAGCGTGATCGTGCCCGAGGGCGCGTCCCCCGGCTCGAAGGTCACGGCGAGCAGGCTCAGCACCGCCTCCGAGGCCCGGCCGGGCGCGATGCCTCGGGTACGCACGGACAGCACCCGCTCGAAATGCACCCCTGTCAGCCGCCGGCGCGGCGCGTCGGCCGGGGCCGTCCAGTCGAACCGGCGCAGGGCGAGGGCGAAGCGGCGCTCGCCGGGGAGATAGGCGAGATCGTCCGCGCGCAGGATCGCGTCCTGGAGATGGGCCGAGACGACGGTCAGGTCGTCGGCGTCGAGGGCTGCGAGCTTCAGAAGCTCCATGGCGGGGCTGTCCGGGAGAAGGGGCGATCTCGGCGCGATACGGGTCTCGGCCGTAGGTAGCGAGGCGGCCCGGCCCCGGCAACCCGCGCCGCCCGTTCGGGAATCGCGAGGGCCGACACCGGCCCGTGTCGCGTTATTGCTCCCGTAGTCCGAAAACACCGGAATTCCGACGCCCGTCGTCGACCATCGGCGCGCTGGCGCGTTGACGGCCAACTCAGCCCTCGTTCATCGGCAAGGCGATAGCGGTGGGCGACACGGAACGTCGATCAGACCGACAGGAGACCAAGACGGTGAAGCGCATCATGCTCGCGGGCCTCGCCGCCCTGACCCTGGGGATCGTCACGGCCCCGGCCCATGCCCAGTACGGCTACGACGACGACCGCCCCCGCCGCTTCGAGCGTCGCTACGACGAGGATCGCGGTTACGGCTACGAGCGCCGCCGCCGCTACGACGAGGACCGTTACGACGACCGTCCGCGCGGCTATGGCCGCCGCAGCAGCATCTGCGTCACGGCGCGCGGCAACTGCATGACCCGGCCGGCCCCCTACAACTCGCCCTGCGGCTGCGAGGTGCCCGGCTTCGGATTCAAGCGCGGCCAGATCGGCGGCTGATTCTTCTCGGACTTTGCGAACGCCGCCGCATTCCCTTGCGGCGGCGTTCTGCTGTCGTCAGCCCCGCACGCGCTCGATCCGGGCGCCGCAGCGGCCGAGCTTCGCCTCCAGCGCCTCGAAGCCGCGATCGAGATGGTAGACCCGGTTGATCTGGGTCTCCCCCTCGGCGGCGAGCCCGGCGATCACCAGGGAGACCGAGGCGCGCAGGTCGGTGGCCATCACCGGCGCGCCCTTGAGGCGCTCGACCCCCTCCACGACGGCGAGATCGCCCTCGAGCCGGATCTTCGCGCCGAGCCGGGCGAGCTCCTGCACATGCATGAAGCGGTTCTCGAAGATCGTCTCGCGGATATGCGAGCGGCCCTTGGCCAGCGTCATCAGCGCCATGAACTGCGCCTGGAGATCGGTGGGGAAGCCGGGGAAGGGATCGGTGGTGACGTCGACGGCGGCGATGCCCCCGCCGTTGCGGCGGATGCGGATGCCCTCCGGCACGCTCGTCACCTCGGCGCCGGTGGTGGCGAGCACGTCGAGGGCCGAATGCAGCAGGTCGGCGCGGGTGTCCTCCAGGATCACGTCGCCGCCGGTCATGGCCACGGCCATGGCATAGGTGCCGGTCTCGATCCGGTCGGGCAGCACCGCGTGGCGGGCGCCTGAGAGGCGCGAGACCCCCTCCACCACGATGCGCGGCGTGCCGGCGCCCTGGATGCGCGCGCCCATCTTGGACAGGCAGTCGGCGAGATCGACCACCTCGGGCTCGCGGGCGGCGTTCTCGATGACCGTGGTGCCGTAGGCCAGCGCCGCGCCCATCAGCGCCACATGCGTGCCGCCGACCGTGACCTTCGGGAAGACGATCTCGCCGCCGCGCAGGCCGTTCCTGGCCTTGGCCACCACGTAGCCGCCGTCGATCTCGATGGTGGCGCCGAGCCGTTCCAGCGCCATCAGCAGCAGGTCCACCGGGCGGGTGCCGATGGCGCAGCCGCCGGGCATCGAGACGCGGGCCTCGCCGAAGCGCGCCAGCAGCGGCGCGATCACCCAGAAGCTCGCCCGCATGGTCGAGACCAGCTCGTAGGGCGCCGTCGTGTCGATGACGTTGGAGGCGGTGAGCCGGAGCGTCTGGCCAGTCTCGGCGGTCTGGCCGGGGCGCTTGCCGACGACCATGTGGTCGACGCCGTGATTCGAGAGGATGCGCAGCAGAGCCGAGATGTCGGCGAGGCGCGGCACGTTGACGAGCTCCAGCGTCTCGCCGGTCATCAGGCTGGCGATCATCAGCGGCAGGGCCGCGTTCTTGGCGCCCGAGATCGGGATCGTGCCGTTGAGCGGCGTGCCGCCGATGATGTGGATGCGGTCCATGTCTTCGTATCCTCGGGATCCGGGCCCTGGTCGGAGGTCCGGTCCCTTGCGGCGCGTGCGGGCTCGGCGGGAGGCCGGCGACGCTGCTGGTCGAGCTCGACGCCGGCTATACGGTACTTGTGTCGGAAAAGGGATGCGTCGGGCCTCAGCCGCGTTCGTCGCGCGCGCTATCCGGGGCAGGGGGCGCCGGGCGCTCCTCCCCGGCGCGGCCGCGGGCCTGCGCCTTGCGGCGCTTGAGGTTGTCGCGCAGCGCCGCCTTGAGCCTCTCCGCGCGTTCCGCCTCCGATCGATTCGTCACGCCTCGTCTCCCGGCCGCCTCCCGGCGCGGCCCATCGTCGCTCCGGCGTTTGGACGCCTTTGCACCGTTCCGGCAACCGGTGCACAGCAGGAATGCAGAGCTTCTCCTTGAACCAATTCCAACTTCGCCGCTATTTTAGCCGCCCAACGACGAGCGCGCACGAAGAACGAAGCATCATCACCGACACGGGATCGGGCATGCCGGGCTCATGAAGGGCCCGTCCTGCGGGGACCCTTCGACAGGATCGAACGAGGGGCCTTCCGACGCGATCTCGATCCGGGCGCCGACCAGCGCTCCGGCCAGCCACGCGAAGGACATCCCTGTGAATCGCACAGCCGCCACCGAGCCCGCGACCCTGACGCGCATTCCGACCATCGGCGGTTACGAGGACCACTTCCGTGCCGCGCTCGGGCGCCTGCACGGCGAGCGCCGCTACCGGGTCTTCGCCGATATCGAGCGGATCGCCGGCCGGTTTCCCACCGCGAACTGGCGCCGTCCCGACGGCTCGACCCGCGAGATCACGGTGTGGTGCTCGAACGACTATCTCGGCATGGGCCAGCACCCGGAGGTGATCTCGGCCATGACCGAGACGGCGGAACGCTGCGGCGTCGGCTCCGGCGGCACCCGCAACATCGCCGGCAACACCTCGCCGCTGGTGGACCTCGAGCGCGAGCTCGCCGACCTGCACGGCAAGGAGGCGGGGCTGGTCTTCACCTCGGGCTACGTGTCGAACCAGGCCGGCATCTCGACCATCGCCAAGCTGATCCCCGATTGCCTGATCCTGTCGGACGCCTTCAACCACAACTCGATGATCGAGGGCGTGCGCCACTCGGGCTGCGAGAAGAAGATCTTCCGCCACAACGACCTCGCCCATCTCGAGGAGCTGCTGCGCGAGGCCGGCGACCGGCCCAAGCTGATCGTCTTCGAGAGCGTCTACTCGATGGACGGCGACGTGGCGCCGATCGGCAGGATCTGCGACCTCGCCGACCGCTACGGCGCCATGACCTATCTCGACGAGGTCCACGCGGTCGGGCTCTACGGCGCGCGGGGCGGCGGCATCGCCGAGCGCGACGGGGTGATGCACCGGGTCGACGTGATCGAGGGGACGCTGGCCAAGGGCTTCGGCTGCGTCGGCGGCTACATCACCGGCTCGGCCCTGCTGTGCGACGCCGTGCGCAGCTTCGCGCCGGGCTTCATCTTCACCACCGCGCTGCCGCCGGCCGTGGCGGCGGCCGCCCGCGCCTCCGTGCGCCACCTGAAGCGATCGGGCGCCGAGCGGGAGGCCCACCAGCGCCAGGCGGCGCGCACCCGCGACGCGCTCGACGCGGCGGGCCTGCCGGTGCTCCACACCGAGACCCACATCGTGCCCGTGATGGTGGGCGACGCCGAGCTCTGCAAGGCGGCGGCCGACCACCTGCTCGAGCGCCACGCCATCTACATCCAGCCGATCAACTATCCCACCGTGCCGCGCGGCACCGAGCGGCTGCGCATCACGCCCTCGCCCTTCCACGACGAGGCCCATGTCGCCCGCCTCGCCGAGGCGCTGGCCGAGACCTGGGACACGCTCGACCTGCCGCGCGCCGGGACGATCTTCGTCGAGGCGGCCGAGTAGGCGCCTCTCAGATCTCCAGCACCATCCCGTCCTCGGCCGCCTCGTAGCGGCCGGCCGGGTCGTGGGCGATCATCTCCGGGCTCATATGGGTGAGGAGCAGGCGCCGCGGCGCGATCTCCGGCAGCCGCTCCCTCAGCGTCGCCCAGCTCAGGTGGAACTTCACCGGCCGCTCGATCGTGTAGCCCTCCGCGATCAGCAGGTCCGCGTGCCGCCCGAGGGGGATCAGCGCCTCGACCCATTCCGTGTCGCCGGTATAGGCGAGCACCTTGCCGCCGGCCTCGATGCGCAACCCCAGGGAGGGCGCGCCGGAGGGGTGGCTCACGGCGAAGGGCGTCACCGCGACCCCGCCGACGACACGCGGCACCCCCGGTTCGATCTCCACGATCTCGAGGGAGAAGGCCCGCTCGACGCTGCTCGATCCCGGATAGAGCGCCTCCATGGCGGCCACCAGACGTGCGCCGGTGCCGCGTGGGCCGGCGATCCGCAGCGGCGCCGTCCGCCGGCTGACGAGCTGGCCGTCGAGGATCAGCCAGGGCAGGCCGCCGAAGTGGTCGCCGTGGAGATGGGTCAGGAAGACCGTTCCGACGCCGTTCGGCTCCACCCCGAAGCGCCGCATCGCGATGAGCGCCGAGGCGCCGCAATCGACGAGGAACGCCCCCTCCGGCGTGCTCGCGTGGAAGCAAGTGTTGAAGCGGCCCCCCGAGCCGAAGGCGTCCCCGCATCCGAGAATTGTCAGGCGCATCCCCGATGCCTCCCTTGTCTGTCCGGCCGGGACATCGCGCCCCGCGCCCTCCGGTCAAGCCGGATTGCGTCCGCGGCCCGGATCGGGTGTCACTCCCGCCCACGAATCACACGGGAAACGGGGACAACGCATGTCGGGTCATGGGGCGATCGAAGGGTCGAACAAGCGGGTCGCGCTGCTGATCTCGGTGCTGGCGCTCTGCCTCGCCTTCAGCGAGACCCTCGGCAAGGGCGCCCAGACGGAAGGCCTCGGCGCCAATATCGAGGCGTCGAACCAGTGGGCCTATTTCCAGGCCCGCACCATCCGCGCCACCGTGCTCAAGGCCGCCGACGACGCCGTCTCCCTGGTGCCGCCCGGCCCGAACGCGGAGGCCATCGCGGCCAAGCGCGCCGAATGGGCCAAGACCCTGGCACGCTGGGAATCCGAGCCCGCCACGGGCGAGGGCCGCAAGGAGCTCGCCGAGCGCGCCAAGGCGGCACAGGAGAAGCGCGATCTCGCGCTGCACCGCTACCATCACTACGAGATCGCCTCCGCCGCCTTCCAGATCGGCATCGTGCTGGCCTCGGCGGAGGTCATCACCGGCATCACCATGCTCGTCTTCGCCGGCGGCCTCCTGGGGCTCGCCGGCGCCGCCATGCTGGCCTTCGGCTTCTTCGCGCCCCACGCCCTGCACCTGTTCGGCTGATCGCGCCGAGGCGGGGCAACCGGACGGCCGCTGCCGCTTTGACGGAGGGGAGGGCATACGAAGCCCGTCCGAACCGGAGGGGCGCGCCATGGCCGAGGACGAGGGGAAGGACGAGGGGCGGCTCACGAAGATCTCGGCCTTCGTCTTCCTGCATACCGAGCACGCGATCTACGCCGTGCTCGGCCTGCTGCTCGCCGTCACCGCCCTCGTCGCCCTGGTGGACGCCGCCGGCATGACCTTGGAGGCGATCCGCCATCTCGGCGGGGCGGCGCAGCTTCTCGACGTGGTCGACCGGCTGCTCTTCCTGCTGATGCTGGTGGAGATCCTGCACACGGTGCGCGTCTCCATGCGCTCCGGGCGGCTCACTTGCGAGCCCTTCCTGATCGTCGGGCTCATCGCTTCGATCCGGCGCGTGCTGGTGATCACGCTGCAATCCTCCGAGATCATGCACGCCAAGGAATGGACGCCGGAGAAGGAGGCGCTGTTTCGCGCGTCCATGATCGAGCTCGGCGTCCTCGCCGTGCTGATCGTCACCATGGTGGTCTCGATCTTCCTCCTGCACCGCGCCACGGAGACGGGCCGGGAGCCCGCCGGCAAGGAGGAGAAGGGCCCCGAACATGTCGACGCCTGAGCGTTCGCAGGGGAGTTTTCCCGTGAAAACCTTTCGTTAACCCCGCGACTCAATTCATGCGCAGGATGGTGGCGGTGAGCACGCTCGCGAAGGCGACCCAGGCCGCATAGGGCACCAGCAGCCAGGCCGCGAGCCGGTCGAAGGGCCGGGCGAGGCGGATGGTCCACAGGCTCATCACCAGCATCGCCACGGCGACCACGAGCGCCGCCCCGATGGCGTGCGCGCCGAAGAAGACCGGCGTCCAGACCGCGTTGAGGGCGAGCCCGACGAGGAAGGCCGCGAGCGCCAGCCTCCAGCCGCGCCGCGACGGCCCCGCCGCCGGCATCGCCCCGAGCAGGCGCCAGAGCGAGGCGGCGATCATGGCGTAGAGGATCGTCCAGGCGACGGGAAACACCCAGACCGGCGGGTTGAAGGCGGGCTTGTTCAGGCCCGCGTACCAGCCCGGAATCTCGGCCTGGGTCGTGACCGAGCCGAGCGCCGCCGTCGCCACGACGGGCAGCACGGCGGCGGCGATCCGGGCCCAGGGCGACAAGGCGGCGCGAGCGGGGACATGCGGGGTGGAGGTCATCGGGTCCGGTCCTCGTAGGCTGCCGCCGTCTCCGGCGCGGGCTTGCGGCATCGCCGCGCTTCGTGCCAGGGCCGGACCCGCCTCGCCGAGACGGGTTTTGATGCCATGACACAGCCCAACGCAGCCGACACCCCGCAGGATGCCGCGTTCAGTCGGCGCAGCCTCGCGGTCCAGGCGCTCGGCCGCATCGATCCGGAGACGCGCGCCGTGGTGGCGCCGCTGCACGTCTCGACCACTTTCGTGCGCGACCCCGACAACGGCTACTCCTCCGGCTTCTCTTACGCTCGGCCGGACAACGCCACCGTGCGCGAAGCGGAAGCCGTGCTCGCCATGCTGGAGCAGGCCGAGGCCGGCGCCCTGCTCTTCGGCTCGGGCATGGCGGCGGCCACCGCCGTCTTCACGGCGCTGGAGCCGGGCGACCACGTCGTCGCGCCCGTGGTGATGTACTGGGCGCTCAAGCGCTGGCTGCGCGAGGAACTGCCGCGCCGGAGCATCGGCGTCGATTTCGTCGCCATGGACGACCTCGACGCGCTGCGCGCCGCCATCCGGCCGGGGACGACCAGGCTCGTCTGGATCGAGACGCCGGGCAACCCGCTCTGGACCGTCACCGACATCGCGGCGGCGGCGGGGATCGCGCATGCGGCCGGAGCGCGGCTCGCGGTGGATTCCACCGCCGCCTCGCCCGTCCACACGCGGCCGCTGACCCTCGGGGCGGATATCGTGATGCATTCGGCCACGAAGATCCTCAACGGCCATTCCGACGTGGTCGCGGGCGTGCTCGCCGGAGCGAGGGCGGACGCCTTCTGGCAGCGCATCGCCGCGATCCGTGCCGGCGGAGGCGCGATCCTCGGGCCGTTCGAGGCCTATCTGCTGATGCGTTCGCTGCGCACGCTGCACCTGCGCGCGGGGGCCCAGGCGGCGAGCGCGCTTGCCCTGGCGCGGCGGCTCGACGGGCATCCGCTCCTCTCCGCCGTGCTCTATCCGGGCCTGCCCGACGATGCCGGCCATGCGATCGCCGCGAGGCAGATGGAGGGCGGCTTCGGCTACATGCTCTCGGTGCGCGTGGCGGCGGGCGAGGCGGCGGCCATCGCGACGGCCGCCCGTGTCCGGCTGTGGAAGCGGGCGACCTCCCTCGGCGGGGTCGAGAGCCTGATCGAGCACCGCGCCTCCATCGAGGGCCCCGGCAGTCCCTGTCCGCCGGACCTGCTGCGCCTCTCCACGGGCATCGAGGATACGGACGACCTCTTCGCCGATCTCGACCGGGCCCTGCGCGCGGCCGTGTGAAAAATCGCGCGGCCGCGCATGGCCGACCCGCGCCCACGCGCGTTGTGCCGGATGACGCCATGACCCGCCGAGGACGCGCGATGAGACACCCCGTCACCCCCAGCACGGCGCTCGCTGTCGCCGTGCTGTCCCTGTCCGCCCTGCCGGCACGCGCGGACGGGCCTCCCACTCTCGACATCGAGCGGACCTGCCGCTCCGCCGCCTCGGCCAATGTCGGGCTCGGCAGCGACCGCACCAGCGAGGACGGCTGCCTGCGCTCCGAGCGCGACGCCCGCGCGGAGGCCACCCGGCGCTGGAGCGATTTCTCGGCCGCCGCCAAGACCCAGTGCTCGAAGCAGTTCGAGGCCGGGGGCTACCCCTCCTATGTCGAGATGGTGACCTGCCTGGAGCTCGCCAGCGGCACGGTGCCGACCCAGCCCTCGGACGGCGGCATGGCGACGGACGGCACGGGCGCGCCGAAACAGGGAGCCCGCGCGCCGGAGACGGGCACCAGCGCCCTCACCAGGGAGCCTGCGGCGAGTCAGCGGACCAACCCCATCGAGGTGTTGAACAAGCCTTGAGGGCGAGGTCTCGGCCTGTTGTCAGATCTCGTCCGCGGCGAGCCGCAGCGCCGGCTCGCCGGAATCGCGGGCCGGGACGGGGCTCAGCCGGCTCTGGGCGAGATCGGCGAGCTCCGGGGCCTGGGCGGTGTCGTCCACGGTGAGGAACAGGCCGTGGGCGCGGGCGAGGCGGCCAAGATCGGCGCGGCTCGTCAGGACGCTCTGGGCCGGGCTCGTCAGCAGAGCGAAGGCGACGGGCGCCATCCACAGGGCGAGCCAGGGGTTTCCGGCATAGGCGAGCCCGGCGGTCATCAGCAGGCCGACGACGAGCGCGTCCGATTGCAGGCGGATCGCCTCCTTCCACGGAACCTTGCGGTCGTCGCGGACCTGGGTATCCCAGCGCACCACCCGGCCGACGAAGGTCGAGAGCACGGCGCCGGCCGTGAACAGCGTCATCACCGGCCAGAGCAGCACCCAGACCACCTGTTCGAGCGCGGCGCTCTTCAGGAGCGAGGCGGTGCCGCCGAAGCCGTCGCGCCGCTCCTTCGAGGCGAGCACATGGCCGAGGCTGAGGATTTTTGGAAGCGCCAGCACCGCGACCACGAGGGCGGCCAAGGCGTAGGCCGCCGGCGCCTTGCCGGTGAGGCCGTAGCCGAGGAGGCCGAGATCGCCGGTCTTGGCGGCGAGCACGCTCCCGGCGGCGAGGAAGGCGATCCAGGCCGGCAGCATGCAGTAGGAGAGGATGCCGACGAGGAGGTGCCAGCGGCTCGCCGCCAGCAGGCCCGGCATCGGCACCACGCGCATGTGCTGGAGATTGCCCTGGCACCAGCGCCGCTCACGCCCGAGCAGGTCGACGAGGTTCGTCGGCATCTCCTCCCAGGTGCCGCCCATCTCCGGCAGCAGGCGCACTTCCCAGCCCGAGCGGCGCAGGAAGGCGCCCTCGACGATGTCGTGGCAGAGGATCTCGCCGCCCAGCGGCGCCTTGCCGGGCAGGACGGGGAGCTGCGCGTTCTGGGCGAAGGCCTCGATGCGCAGGATGGCGTTGTGGCCCCAATAGGACCCGTCCGGCCCCTGCCAGGTCTCCAGGCAGCGCAGCGCCAACGGCGCGTAGAGCCGCACGGCGAATTGCTGCACGCGGGCGAAGAGGGTGTCGCGGCCGGCGGCGTAGGAGACGGTCTGGATCAGCCCGACGCGGGGGCTCTCCTCCATCAGCCGCACCAGCCGGCGCATGGCGGCGCCGGTCATCAGGCTGTCGGCGTCGAGCACGATCATGAAGTCGTACTCGGAGCCGTAGGTCTCGCAGAACTCGGCGATGTTGCCGGCCTTGCGCCCGGAATTCTCGGTGCGGCGCCGGTAGCGAATGCGCGGGATGCCGGGGCCGGCGGTCCGCGCCCAGGCTTCGATGCGGGCGAACTCGTGCTCCTCCACCGCCGCGATGGCGCCGTCGCGGGTGTCGGAGAGGACGAAGAGGTCGATGTCGTCGCCCCGGCGGTCCTCGCGGGCGAGGGAGCGGGCCATGACCCGCAGGGCCGCGAACACCGCGACCGCGTCCTCGGCGTGGATCGCCACCACGGCCGCCGTGCGGCTCAGGCCCGAGGCGCGGGTCGGCACCTCGTCCGAGCGCCGTTCGAGGACGGAGAGCGCCCGCTTGCCGAGGATGGCGGCAATGAGCCCGTAGATGTACTGCCAGGCCACGAAGGACTGCCAGGCCATGACGAGGCAGAACAGCGCCAGCGTGCCGCCCGCGAGCCAGGAGAGCGACGGCGCGTAGGCGGCGGGGCCGTATGCGCGGGCGGCGAGCGCCGCGATGGCGGCTCCCGTGGCGAGCGTCGGGATCGCCAGGGCGAGCCGGCGCAACAGGAGGGAGGCGCCCGCGCGATGCCACGCCTCGGGCCGGAGCGGCTCCCCGGCGGCCGGGATGTCGAGGATCTCGGCCTCGTGCGACAACGGTGAGGTGGACATGGGGCGCGAAAAACTCGGTAAAGCCAGCGGAGACATCGCACACCCGTTGCCGGGAGGACGAGGCCTGATGAGCGATCGCAGCGACGAGCGGGATGAGAACCCGGACGGCATCCGTCCGGTAGGGTCGCGCGAGGAAGCGGCCGATCCTGCCGGACCGGGCTCTCGCGAAACCGTTCCTCCCTCGCGCCGGTCCGTGCTGCGCACGGCCGCCACCGCTGTTGCGGGGACGCTCCTGGGTAGCGCGCTGGACCTGAATACCGCCCGAACGATGGCCGCCGCCCCCTCCGGCGACCGTCCGATGACCTACGAGGGCGTGCTCGCGCTGGCCGAGAGGCTCGCCGCCGCTCCCCACGCCCCGGCGCCCGAGGACCTGCCGCCCTCGCTCGCGGGGATCGATTACGACGCCTATCGCCAGATCCGCTTCCGCAAGGACGCTGCGCCGAGGCTCGGCAAGACCTTTTCCGTGCAGCTCTTCCACCGGGGCTTCCTGCAACGGAAGCGCGTCGACCTCTTCCTGCAACCGCGCGACGGCGCGCCGAAGCGGCTGGGCTATGCCTCGGGCCAGTTCGATCTCGGACCGACGCTCGCGGGCAAGAGCTTTCCACCGGAGCTGGGCTTCGCGGGATTCCGCCTGCACCACGCCTTCGACAAGGCGCGGCCGGACTTCCAGGAGGAGTTCCTGGTCTTCCTCGGCGCCTCGTATTTCCGCCTGCGCGGACAGAGCCAGGAATACGGGCTCTCGGCGCGCGGCATCGCCGTCGGCACCGGGCTGCCGGCGCCGGAGGAGTTTCCCGACTTCACCACCCACTGGCTCTGCGAGCCGGACGAGGGGGAGAAGAGCGTCACCATCCTCTCGCTGCTCGACGGGCCGAGCCTGTCGGGCGCCTACCGCTTCGTGGTCACGCCGGGCGAGCCGGCCCGCATGGCCGTGACCGCCTCGCTCTTCCCACGCAAACCCATCGAGCGGCTCGGGCTGGCGCCGCTCACCAGCATGTTCCTGCACGGGCAGAACGGCCCCGGCATCCGCGACGCCGTGCCCTTCGACGATTTCCGGCCCGAGGTGCACGATTCGGACGGGCTCGTGGTGGAGACGCCGGGCGAGCGGCTCTGGCGACCCCTCTCCAACGGACGCAAGGCGGCGCAGGTCTCGACCTTCTCTGCCGACCCCCTGCGCGGCTTCGGCCTGCTCCAGCGCCAGCGCGATTTCTCCGCCTATCTCGACGTCCAGGCCCGGCATGAGGCCCGGCCCGGCCTCTTCGTCGAGCCGGCGGGATCTGACCCCGCCGCCGATGCCGGATTCGGGGCGGGCGCGGTGCAGCTCTTCGAGATCCCCTCGCGGGAGGAGTGGGTCGACAACATCGTCGCCGCCTTCGTGCGCAAGGAGCCGGTCGTCGCGGGCAAGCCGCTCGCCCTCGACTATACGCTCACCACCGTCGGTCAGGAGCCGGCGCCCGGCCTGCCTGGGGACCTCGCGCGGGTGGTCCAGGCGCGTTCGGCGGATGCCGAGCGTCTGCGCCCCGTGAAACCGCCGCAGCCCGGCCGCCGTCTCTTCGCCGTCGACTTCCTGGGGCCGCACCTGCCCACCAACGGCGACGCGGCGGTCTCGGCGAGCGTCTCGGCGAGCGCGGGCGAGATGGTCGAGCCGATCGTCGAGATCGTGCCGCAGACCGGGGGCTGGCGCCTCTATGTCGAGTGGCGCCCGCCGGCGAAGCTCCCAGCCGGCGACGTGGTGGTGCGCGCCCATCTCGTGCTCGACGGGCGTGCCGTCAGCGAGACCTGGGACGCGGTGGCCTGAAATCAGGCCGTGCGGGCCTCGTTCTCCAGGCGGCGGCGCAGGCGCGTCTCGCCATAGACCGCGCCGAGATGCTTGCGGGCGGCGTGCACGGAGGGGGCCTCGCGTTCGGCGCAGGCCGCCGAGATCGCCCACAGCGCCGAGGCGACGGAGCGTTCGAGCCGGCTCTCGGCGGCGCGCGGATCGGTCTTGAGCATGGCGAACGGCCCTCTCGTCGGTCGATGTCGGGAGGAGCCTGACGGGCGGGAACGGCGCCGGTTGGGCCCCGGCTTGACCGCATCGTGGCAGCTTGGCCGTGGGCGGCCGGGCGGAACCGGATGGCGATCCGCGCCTTGCCCCCGCGTCCCGGCGCTGCCACAGGGGCCGCGTCGGGGCGAGACAGGAACGGACGCGGCATGGCGCAGGGACCCACCGGAGACGGACCCACCGGGAGCACGGACCTCGACCGGGCGCCCCTCGCCCGGCGCCGTTCGCGCAGGGGCCTGTTCCTGCCCTCCATCCTGCTGCTCGTGCTGGTGCTCGCCTGGTCGGCGGCCTGGTTCTTCATCCGCCACCGGGCGGAGAGCGAGATGGACGGCTGGATCGCGGCGGAAGCGAGGGCCGGCCGGACCTGGACCTGCGCCGACCGCTCCATCGCCGGCTTCCCCTTCCGGCTCGAATTGCGCTGCTCGGGCGTGAGCTTCGCCCGCTCGGACGGGCGCTTCAGCCTCGGCCCGGTGACGGCGCTGGTGCAGGTCTACGATCCCCGCCACGGCATCCTCGAGGTGAAGGGGCCGTTCCATGTCGAGCAGGGCGATCTCGACGCCGATGTGACCTGGGACAGCCTGGAGGCGAGCTTCCACGGCACCTCCAACGGCTTCTCGCGGGTCTCCGTCGTCGCCGAGGGGCCGCGGGGGAGCGTGCAGGGCGCCGAGCCCGGCCCCATCGACTTCTCCGTGAAGCATCTCGAGGCGCATGCCCGGCCGACGCCGGTCCGCTTCGACACGGACGGCGCCGTCGATATCGACCTGCGCACGGAACAGGTGAACCTGCCCCTCGTCGACGCCGTCCTCGGCAACGCCGCGCCGGCCGACATGGTGCTCGACGCCACCCTCAACCGGGCCACGGCGCTCCGCAGCGACCCGGTGGCGGGGGAGCTGGAGCGCTGGCGCAAGGCCGGCGGCAGCCTCGACATCGCCCTGCTGTCGCTGGCCAAGGGCGACCGCCGCCTCCAGGGCAAGGGCTCGCTCGCCCTCGACGAGGCGCATCGCCCCATGGGCCGGCTCGAGCTGCGCGCCGCCGGGCTCGAAGCGCTGGTCGCTCAGGTCATGGGCCAGCGCCTCGGCCCCGAGAAGGGCGCGCTGATCGGCAGCCTCGTGGGCAAGCTGCTCGGCGGCGGCCGCCGCCGCGACGAGGACGGGCAGGGGGAGGCCGCCGCGCAGGCCGGCGACGCGGCCCTCAAGCCGCTGCCGCCCCTGAAGTTCATCGACGGCCGGGTGATGCTCGGCCCCTTCGCGATCCCGAACGCGGCGGTGCCGGCGCTGTACTGAGGCGCCTCATACCATTGCCGCTCGCTGCGTTCGGCCAGACGCGTCTTCCCTCCCCCCTTCGCGGGAGAGGGTGGGCCTCGCGTCAGCGAGGGTCGGGAGAGGGGAGCGACGTATCCGGAAAGGGCGCTCCTCTCACCCGACCCGCTTCGCGGGCCACCCTCTCCCGCGGAGGGGAGAGGGAGCGCGCGGAAACCCCGAATGCAGCGATCGGAAACCGCCTCAGCCCTCGCCGTCCATCATCGGATGGAGGTCGCGGACCATGCTCTTGATCCGCTCGTCGAGGACGTGGGTGTAGATCTGCGTCGTGGCGATGTCGGCGTGGCCGAGCAGCTCCTGCACCACGCGCAGGTCGGCGCCGTTCTGGAGGAGATGGCTGGCGAAGGCGTGGCGCAGGACATGCGGGCTGACCCGGTCGGCGCGGATGCCGGCGGCCGTCGCCGCCGCCTTCAGGTCGCGGGCGAACGCCTGCCGGGTCAGGTGGCCGGATTCGCCGTCCGAGGGGAACAGCCAGGGGCCCCCGGCGGCAAGCCCCTCCACATGCGCCCGCATCGCGGTCCGCGCCACGTCGGTGAGCGGCACGATGCGCTCGCGACCGCCCTTGCCCCTCACCACGAGGTAGCGCTCGCGGGTCGCGGCGGCGGCGCGCGGCAGGGCGACGAGCTCCGACACGCGCAGGCCCGTCGCGTAGAGGAGCTCGAGCAGGCACAGCATCCGCGCCGCGCGCCGGGCCTCGCCCCCCTCCGCGCCGGCGAGCCCGACCCTTTCGCGGGCGACCGCGAGCAGCCGGTCGACCTCCGCCACCGAGAGCACCTTCGGCAGCCCGCGCCCCCGGCGCGGCCCCGAGACCGGCGCGCTCGGATCGGTCCCGGCGAGCCCTTCCGCGTAGCGGAACCTGTGGAAGCCCCGAATGCAGGAGAGGCGCCGCGCCGCCGAGGCGGTCTTCAGCCCGCGCGCCGCGAGTCCCGCGAGGTAGTCGCGCAGGGTTCCCGCCTCGACCTCGTCGAGGGCGATGCTCCCGGCGTCGAGGAAGCCGAGATAGTCGTCGAGGTCGCGCCTGTAGGCGGCGAGGGTGTTGGCGGCGGCCCCCCGCTCGGCGGCGAGCATGTCGAGATAGGCCGCGACGTCGGGCGGCGCGGCCGCCGCCGTCATTTGCCCCCCGGCTGGAGCTTCGAGGCGGGAATGACGACGCTCATCTCGCGCGGCGTCGGCTCGACGAATGTCGCCAGCGCGAACATCGCGCCGAAGGCGAGCCCGGCGAGGATCGCGAGGGTGGCGATGAACCGGAACAGGGTCGGCACGGCGGTCGAACCTCGATGGCGCCCCGGCGGGACAACGGCCTCGGGCCGGGACCGTCCTGCACGTCGCGGGTGAACGTTCGGTGCGCGGCATGCGGATGCCGCGCGGGCTGTTTGTCGGCCTTGCGGGCGCGTGCCGCAAGGTCGGTGGGGACACAGGCATCGCTTCATGCGATTCGTGCCGGCGCGGCTTCGTGGCGCGCCTGAAACACGTTAAGACCCTTCGCGATGCCAGGAATTCGGCCCCCAGACCACGTCTTGCAAGACCACGCCACAGATCACGCCGGTGATGCCGCCAGTGCTCCCACCATGACAGAGCCCGAGCCGTCGGGCGAACCGATCGAGCTGCGTCTGCGCCGGGCCCTCGGCAGCCGGTCGATCGTGCTCGTCGGCCTGATGGGCGCGGGCAAGAGCACCGTGGGCCGGCGCCTCGCCTCGCGTCTCGGCATGATCTTCAAGGACGCCGACCACGAGATCGAGGCGGCGGCCGGGCTCACCATCCCCGACATCTTCGCCATCTACGGCGAGCCGAGCTTTCGCGAGGGCGAGGAGCGGGTCATTAGCCGGCTTCTGCGCGAGGGGCCGCTGGTGCTCGCCACGGGCGGGGGCGCCTTCATGCGCGAATCGACCCGCGCCCGCATCGCGGAGGGGGGCGTCTCGGTCTGGCTCAAGGCCGAGCTCGACGTGCTCATGCGGCGGGTGAGGAAGCGCGGTAACCGCCCGCTGCTCCAGACGGACGATCCCGAGGAGACCATGCGCGCCTTGATGGAGGCGCGCCATCCCGTCTACGGGGGGGCCGACGTGGTGGTGCTCTCCCGCGACGTCTCCCACGACCGCGTGGTGCAGGACGTGATGGAAGCCCTCGACGCCTATCTCAACCCGCCCTCCAACGAAGCCCACGCCGCCCAGTGACAGACCCTCTGACCGTCCACGTCCCCCTCGACCAGGGCCGCGCCTACGACATCCTGATCGGGCGCGGGCTGATCGCCACGGCGGGGGCGCGCGTCGCCGCCCTCGGCGGCAAGGCGGCGGCGATCGTCACCGACGAGACCGTGGCGGCGCTCTACGGCCTGGCGCTGCGCGAGAGCCTGGAGGCCGCGGGCCTGCGCTCCGGCATCGTCGGCGTGGCGCCGGGAGAGGCGTCGAAGTCCTATGCCGGGTTCGCCGCCGTCTGCGACGGGCTGCTCGCGCACAGGATCGAGCGCGGCGACCTCGTGGTGGCGCTCGGCGGCGGCGTGGTCGGCGATCTCGCCGGATTCGCGGCGGCGAGCCTGCGGCGGGGCGTGCGCTTCGTGCAGGTGCCCACGACCCTGCTGGCGCAGGTCGATTCGTCGGTGGGCGGCAAGACGGGCATCAACTCGCCGCTGGGCAAGAACCTCATCGGCGCCTTCCACCAGCCGCGCCTGGTGCTCGCCGACACCGCCACCCTCGACACCCTGTCCGAGCGCGAGATGCGCGCCGGCTATGCCGAGGTGGCGAAATACGGCCTCATCGCGGATGCCGGCTTCTTCGACTGGTGCGAGGCGAACTGGGCCGGCATCTTCTCCGGCGGACCCGAGCGGGACGAGGCGGTGGCCATCTGCTGCCGCGCCAAGGCCGGCGTGGTGGTGCGCGACGAGCGCGAGGACGGCGAGCGCGCGCTGCTCAATCTCGGCCACACCTTCGGCCATGCGCTGGAACGGCTCACCGGCTACGAGAGCGCCCGCCTCGTCCATGGCGAGGGCGTCGCCATCGGGCTGGCGCTGGCCTTCCGCTTCTCGGCCCGGCTCGGGCTCTGCCCCGGCCAGGACGCGGGGCGCGTCGCCAACCATCTGGCGCTTGCCGGCCTGCCGACGACGCTCCAGGCGGTGCCGGGCGGCTGCGGCGACGCCGATCAGATCCTCGACGCCATGGCCCAGGACAAGAAGGTCCGCGACGGCGCGCTGACCTTCATCCTCGCGCGCGGCATCGGACAGAGCTTCATCGCGCCGGGCATCGACCGGGCGGAGGTGCGCGCCTTCCTCGAGGACGAGCTGCGCGGGAGCCGTTAACCGGGCGGAACCGGGCTGGGGCCTATCGTGCCGCGCCCGGTTTCGAGACTGCTTCCCATGCGCGCGCCGAGCGGCCTTGCCGCGTTCCGCACCGACCTGTCGGACCTCTTCGGCAGCGATGCGCGCCTCCACGCCTTCGCCCGCCACGCGGCGTTTGCGCTGGTGCCGCTGGTTCTCGCCATCGCCTTCGGGCTGCTCGGCACCGGGCCGGACCCGCGCCACAACTGGCTCGGGCAGATGCTCGGCTACGATTTCTCCCAGGTCTGGATCGCGGGGCGGGGAGCGCTCGCCGGCCACCCGGCCGAGGTCTATGACCTGCCCCGGCACCTCGCCAACCAGCAGGCCGAGTTCGGCGCAGAGGCCGGACAATTCGCCTGGCACTATCCGCCGGTCTTCCTGCTGCCGGCGAGCCTTGCCGGCCTGCTGCCCTATCCGGCGGCCTTCCTCGCCTGGATGTTTTTTTCACTGACGCTGTTCGTGGTCGCGATCTGGCGGGCCACCGGCAGCCGCGACGCGGTGCTGATCGCCTGCGCGCATCCGCTCGTGTTCTGCAACCTCGCCTACGGGCAGAACGGGCTCATCACGGCGGGCCTCCTGACGCTCGGCGCGCTCCTCGTCGACCGCCGCCCCCTGATCGCCGGATGCCTGTTCGGCCTCGTCGCCTACAAGCCGCAGCTCGCCGCCCTGGCGCCGCTGCTGCTGCTGACCACCGGCCGCTGGCGCTGCCTGTCGGCCTGCATCGTCTGCGTCGGCGCGCAAGGCCTCGGCACGCTGGCCCTGTTCGGCTGGAGCCCGTGGCAGGGTTTCCTCGACACCCTGGCGCTGAGCAACCGCATCGTCCTGACGGAAGCCTGGTCCGGGCTCGACATCAATGCCGGGGCCTTCGGCGCGGCGCGCCTGCTCGGCGGGTCGGTGGCCACCGCCTGGGCCGTCCAGATCGCCGTGGCGCTGGCGGCGGTCGCCACCGTCTGGCGGATCTGGTCGGGACCGGCGCGCATCGATCTGCTCGCGGCGGCGCTGCTCGCGGCCGCTCCCCTGGTCTCGCCCTACGTGCCCCTCTACGACCTCGCGCCCCTGGTGCCGGCGAGCGTGCTCCTGGCGCTCGCCGCGCATCGCTCAGGCGGCCTGACCGGCTGGGAGCGGGCGCTGCTGGTGGCCTCGCCGCTCTGCGCCGCGAGCCTGCGCATGGTCGCGGCCTCCACCGGGCTCTCCCTCGGCTTGGCGCTGTCGCTCGCGACCCTGCTGCTGGTGGCGCGGCGCGCCCTGCCCGTTCGCGCGCCCGCGCCGGTTCCGGCCGGCTGATCCCGCCGCCAAACTTTGCGGGCGGGACCGTTCGACGGGTCGGCGCCTTGGTATAAGAGGAGCCCGCGCGTCGCGCGGACACCCCTTTCCGGGTCGAGCCCCGCGCCAGGACCCGAGACCGGCCCCATGGAAGCCCATACCGACCTCTGGCTCGCGGCGAGCATCGTCGTGATCTCGCTGCTGCTCTCGGCCTTCTTCGCCGGGGCGGAGACGGCCTTCACCGCCGCCTCGCGGGCCCGCATGCTGGCGCTGGAGACCTCCGGCGACGCGCGCGCGGCCATCGTCAACCGCATCCTGGCGATCCGCGAGCGCTTCATCGGCGCCATGCTGATCGGCTACAACATCGTCGCCATCGGCGCCTCGGCCTTCATGACGAGCGTGCTGACCGCGGTCTTCGGCAAGAACGGCGTGATCTACGCCACCGTCGGCATGTCGGTGCTGGTGATCGTCTTCGCCGAGGTGCTGCCGAAGACGCTGGCCATCTCGAAGGCGGACCGCGTGGCGCTGCTCATGGCCCGGCCGGTGGCCTTCACCGTGGCGCTGCTCGGGCCGCTCGCGGTGGCGATCGAATCGGTGGTGCGGCTGATGCTGCGCCCCTTCGGCATCACCATCGGCGAGCACCAGTCGATCCTCTCGCCCACCGAGGAGATCCGCGGGCAGGTGGCGCTGCTGCACAAGGAGGGCGGCGTCGCCAAGGCCGAGCGCGACATGCTCGGCGGCCTCCTCGACCTCTCCGACCTCTCCGTCGCCGAGGTGATGGTCCACCGTACCAAGATGCGGATCATCAACGCCGACCTGCCCTCGGAGGAGATCGTGCGCGAGGTGCTGGCCTCGCCCTATACGCGCATGCCGCTCTGGCGCGGCACCACGGAGAACATCGTCGGCGTGCTCCACGCCAAGGACCTGCTGCGCGCCCTCGACGCGGCGGGGGGCGACGCGTCGGGCCTGAAGGTCGAGGCGCTGGCCCTGGAGACGTGGTTCGTTCCGATCACCACCAGCTTGCGCGACCAGCTCAAGGCGTTCCTCGCCAAGAAGACCCACTTCGCCCTCGTCGTCGACGAGTACGGGGAGGTGATGGGCCTCGTGACGCTGGAGGACATTCTGGAGGAGATCGTCGGCGACATCGCCGACGAGCACGACGTCGCGGTCTCGGGCGTGCGCCCGCAAGGGGACGGCTCGGTGAATGTCGACGGCGGCGTGCCGATCCGCGACCTCAACCGCGCCATGGACTGGGACCTGCCGGACGAGGAAGCCACCACGGTGGCCGGGCTCGTCATCCACGAGGCCCGCGCCATCCCCGACCAGGGCACGGCCTTCAACTTCCACGGCTTCCGCTTCCAGGTGCTGCGCAAGGCCAAGAACCGCATCACCACCCTGCGCATCGCCCCCCTCGGCCCGGTCGCCGGAGCCAGGCGGGAGGATCGCTAGAGTCCGCCCCGGACAAGCGGCTTCCGGCTCTCCGTTCGGAGATGCCGAAGCGCAGAGACGGACTCTAGGTCCGCGCGAGCGGACGGCCGGAAACATTTCTTCAACCATTCCCGGCGCATCGCTGATGCGCACGACCGCGGACTATCCGGCGACAGACGACCCATGCCCGGCGATTCGGTTTGATACGCCTCGACGCCCCGACCCTGCTGATCGCGACCACACTGGTCGCGGCCATGGCCGGCAGCCTCTTCCTGCTGTCCTGGAGCCAGGACAGGGGAACCCGCGCGCTTCTCGTCTGGGGCGTCGCCCATCTCGTCGGAGCGGTCGCCTCGGTTCTCCTGGCCCTGCGCGGGGTGCTCCCCGGATGGCTCTCCATCGGCCTCGGCAACACGCTGATGATTGGCGCCTACGGAGCGATCTGGAGCGGCCTGCGCGCCTTCGAGGGACGATCGCCGAGGCTTTGGCCGGGCTTGGCCTCCGGCGCCGCCTGGGCCCTCGCCTGCCTCGTGCCGGCGTTCTACGAATCGCTGACGGCGCGGGTGATCCTGGCATCGCTCCTCGCCAGCCTCTTCTGCGCCCTCGGGGCGCGCGAGCTCTGGCGTGGACGCGCGGACGGCCTGGTCTCCCGCTATCCGGCGATCGCGCTGCTCGGCACCTACGCGGTGGTCTATCTCGCGCGCGTTCCCCTCGTGATCGCGGCGCCGCCCGCTCCCGGCACGAACCCGCTTCAGGGCCCCTGGATCGCCCCCGTCTGCCTGATGAGCATGATGCTCATGGTGGCCATCGCCTTCACCTTCATGGCGCTGACCAAGGAGCGGGCGGAGCGCGAGCAGCGGATCGCGGCCGGGACCGACGCGCTGACCGGCGCCGCCAACCGCCGCGCCTTCGTCGCCGGCACGAAGGCCCGCCTCGCCGAGCCGGCCCTGCCGGTGGTGATCCTGCTGTTCGATCTCGACCATTTCAAGCATGTCAACGACGAGCACGGCCACGAGGTCGGCGACGGGGTGCTCGTCGGCTTCTGCTGCCTGCTGCGGGAGATCCTGCCGCCGGGGACCCTCGTCGGCCGGCTCGGGGGCGAGGAATTCGCCTGCACCCTCGCCGGCACGAGCCCGGCGCGGGGCCTGATCCTGGCCGGGCGCGTCCGCGCGGCGGTGGAGCGCCTCGCGGTGCCGGCGTTTCCCGATCTCAGGATCGGCGTCAGCGCCGGGCTCGCCGCCAGCGATTCCCGCGGGCGCGACTTCGACCTGCTGATGCGCCGGGCCGACGCGGCGCTCTACCGGGCCAAGCGCAACGGCCGCAACCGGGTCGAGACGTCCGAGCGCGGGCGCGACCGGCTCGCCGGTTCGGCCGCCTGATCGCGCCGGAAACGGTCTCAGTCTTCCCGGCGCAGCAGGAAGACGCCCTGCGCGCCGACGAGATTCCAGAACCACCACGGCATCGAGAAGCGCATCGGCCGGCCGCGCGCGTCGAGGGCGGTGGCCTTCTCGATGCGCGCGCCGACAACGCGGCAGAGCCCGACGAAGTCGCGGATGGTGCAGTGGTGGATGTTGGAGGTCTCGTACCACGCCTCCGGCAGGATCTCCGTGACCGGCATGCGCCCCCGGAAGGCGAGTTCGGCCCGCACCCGCCAATGGCCGAAATTGGGGAACGAGATCACCACCTGCCGGCCGATGCGCAGCAGGTGCTCCAGAACGACGCGGGGATGGCGCGTCGCCTGGATGGTCTGGGACAGCACCACCACGTCGAAGGACTTGTCGGGATAGTTCTCGAGGTCGGTGTCGGCGTCCCCCTGGATCACCGGCAGGCCGCGCGCGAGGCAGGCGTTGACGCCCTCGCGCGAGAGCTCGATGCCGCGCCCGTCGACGCCGCGCCGGTCGCGCAGCAGCGCCAGCAGGGAGCCGTCGCCGCAGCCGATGTCGAGCACCCGCGCGCCGGGAGGCACGAGGCCGAGCACCACGAGATGGTCGACGCGGGCGCTTCCCGCCTCGGCGGTTCGCGGCAGGCTGTCGGCCGCGTCCCCGAGCCGGAGCAGGACGGGTCGTTCGGGCACGGCGCTCACAGGCCGCGCGCCCGCGCGGCGGCGTCGATGAAGCCCCGCGCCGCCGAGAACAGCGCCGGCTCGTCGAGGAGGAAGGCGTCGTGGCCCTTGTCGCTCTCGACCTCCACGAAGGCCACCGGCGCGGCGGCCGCGTTCAGCGCGTGCACGATGGCGCGCGAATCCGAGGTCGGGAACAGCCAGTCGGAGGTGAAGGAGATCACGCAGAAACGTGTCCTCGTGCCCCGGAAGGCGTTGGCGAGCACGCCGCCATGGTCCTCCGCGAGGTCGAAATAGTCCATCGCGCGGGTGAGGTAGAGATAGGCGTTGGCGTCGAAGCGCTCCACGAAGGAGAGCCCCTGGTGGCGCAGGTAGCTCTCGATCTGGAAGTCGGCGTTGAAGGAGAAGGTCGGCGCCGAGCCGCCCTGGAAGCGCCGCCCGAACTTGCGGTGCAGCGCCGGCTCCGAGAGATAGGTGATGTGCGCGCCCATGCGCGCCACGCCGAGCCCCTTGGCGGGGCGGGTGCCGGCCTCGATGTAGCGCCCCTCGGCCCAGGCGGGGTCGGCCATGATCGCCTGGCGGCCGACCTCGTGGAAGGCGATGTTCTGGGCCGAGTGCCGGGCGCCCGTGGCGATGGGCATGGCGGAGAAGACCCGCTCGGGGAAGAGCGAGGCCCATTGCAGCACCTGCATGCCGCCCATCGATCCGCCGATGCACAGGAAGAGATCGGGGATGCCGAGGCTGTCGAGCAGCATGGCCTGGGCGCGCACCATGTCGCGGATCGTCACCAGCGGGAAGCCGAGCCCGTAGGGGCGCCCCGTCGCCGGATCGAGGGAGGCGGGGCCCGTCGAGCCCATGCAGGAGCCGACGACGTTCGAGCAGACGACGAAGTAGCGGTCGGTATCGATGGGCTTTCCCGGCCCCACCAGGGTCTCCCACCAGCCGGGCTTGCCCGTCACCGGGTGGGTGTGGGCGAAATGCTGGTCGCCGGTGAGGGCATGGCAGATCAGCACCGCGTTGGAGCGATCCGCGTTCAGCGTGCCGGCGGTCTGGTAGGCGATCTGGAAGGGCGAGAGGTCGACGCCGGCATCCATGGCGAGGGGCTTGTCGGCGCCGAAGCGCGCCACCGGGCTCTTGGGATCGTGCGCCTGCGACGGCTCCGGGGAAACGCTTCCCGGCGCCTCGGTCCGCGCCGGGCCGGCTGCGATGTCGAGGGGGCTGTCCATGGCGTGTCTTGAGGGGGCTCGTGCGCCTGCCGGTGCGGTGCGCGTCCGACGACCGGAGGCTCCCTCCGCCGGCCGTCTCCCGAGCAGGTAATGATGATGCGCCGGACCGTCAACGAAAGCGGGGCGCCGGCGCTGGCCCTCGCGGGCGCGGAACCGTAAACACGGGGCTCACGACGGTTCCAACCGGCATCGCCTCAGCGACACCCATGCGCTTCACCAAGCGGGCCGCGCCCGCCCTCGACGACCTCGCCTCGCTCCGCGCCGAGATCGACCGGATCGACGCCGAGATGCACGCGCTGCTGATCCAGCGCGGCACCATCATCGACCGGCTGATCGCGGTGAAGGGCACCTCCGTCTCGGGCTCGGCCTTCCGGCCCGGCCGCGAGGCGTCGATGATGCGCCGGGTCGCCGAGCGCCATCGCGGTCTGCTGCCCCTCGATACCGTGGAGGGGATCTGGCGGGTCATCATCGCGACCTTCACCTATGTGCAGGCGCCGTTCTCGGTGCATGCCGACGTCTCGGCCGGCGATCCGGCCATGCGCGATTCCGCCCGCTTCCATTTCGGCTTCACGGTGCCCTATCGCCCGCATCCGAACTGCGCGGCGGTGATCGAGGCGGTGGCGTCCTCGCGGGGCGATCTCGGCATCTTCCGCTTCGATCCGCGCGGACCCCGCGCCCCGGCCTCGGCGAGCGCCTGGTGGGAGGGTCTGACCGGGGAGGGCCGCCCGAAGGTGATCGCCCGGCTGCCCTTCATCGAGCGCCCGCACCATCCGGCCGGCACGCCGGTCTTCGTGGTGGCCAAGCCCCTGGAGGACCCCGCCGCCGCGCAGCGCGACTGGGTGCTCCACGCCGCCCGCGCCGCCGCCTGGACGCCGGAGGCCGAGACCGCGTTGCAGGACCTCTACGGCGAGGTCGTCGCCCGCGCCGAGCCCCGCGAGGGCCGCGAGCGGCTGCTGCTGGCGGTCCCCGGCGGCGTCGGCGCCCGCCAGCTCCGCGAGGGTCTCGACCGGGCCGGCGCCGGCATCGCGGCCCTGGACGAGGCCGGCAGCCACGCGGCGCGCTTCCGGGTCTGACGGCTCAGGCCGGGTCCGGGCCGAGGAAGCGGCCGACCAGCATCCGCGCCAGGGCGCCGGGAGGCTCGGGGGTCAGCACCGCGAGCTTGCCGGAGATCGAGAGCGAGGCGAGCCCGTGCAGGCTCGCCCAGAGCACGGCCACCGCCCGGCCGCGCTCGGCGGGATCGGGCAGCAGCGGCGCCAGCACCGTATCGACGAGCCCGGTGGTGCGCGACAGCGCCTCCTCGTACCAGTCCGGGAAGGGGTCGCCCGTCGGCATCGCGTGCTCGGGCACCAGGCTCCACAGGCGCGGCGCCTCGGCGACGAAGGCGAGATAGGCTTCCGCGACGCCGAGCGCGTTCTCCCGCGCCGTCGCCTCCGGGCCGATCGCCCGCGTCAGGGCGCCGTGCAGGCGCGCGAAGGTGCGGGCGTTGACCCGCAGCACCACCTGATCGAGATCGCCCACCGCGTGGTAGATCGAGTTCGGCGCGTAGCCCACCGCCGCCGCGAGCCGTCGCATGCCGAGCCCGCGCAGGCCCTCCTCGCGGGCGATGGCCTCCGCCGCCGCGACCACCAGGGCGACGAAGCCCTCGCGGTCGAGCTCGCCCCTCGGGCCGGCATGCCTCTCGGTCCCTCGGCGTCCGCCCGTCATCCACACCGCTCCCGTGCGCCCGCGCACCCGGCGAGGCGGTAGATTGCACGTCGTGCAAAATCAAGCTTGCGGCATCCGGCGGCGGCCCCTCATATTTGCACGGTGTTCAAATTCGGTCCCGTCCTCCGTACCGAGCCGGATTTGACGCCTTCCGGGCCGGCGGGCAGTGATGCCTTCGAAGAGCCGAACCGGGCCACCGGGGAGACAGTCATGTTTCGTTCGCTGATGACGGCGCGCCGCTTCGCGCCGCTGTTCTGGTGCCAGTTCTTTTCGGCCTTCAACGACAACTTCCTGAAGAACGCGCTCGCGTTCCTGATCCTGTTCAAGGTGGCCCAGGGCGGCACCGATCCGGGCATCCTGGTGACGCTGGCGAGCGCCGTGTTCATCGGCCCGTTCTTCATCCTGTCGGGGTTGGGCGGGGAGCTCGCCGACCGCTACGACAAGGCCGTCGTCGCCAAGCGGCTGAAATTCGCCGAGATCTTCGCCGCCGGCACTGCTGTCGTCGGCTTCCTGCTGCATTCGGTGCCGGTGCTGTTCGTGGCGCTCGGCCTGTTCGGGGTGATCGCGGCGCTGTTCGGGCCGATCAAGTACGGCATCCTGCCCGACCACCTGAAGCGCGAGGAGCTGCCCGCCGGCAACGCGCTCGTGGAGGGCGCGACCTTCCTGGCGATCCTGCTCGGCACCATCACCGCCGGTCTCGCCTCGGCGGCGGGCGGCGGCGGCGCGGCCTTCGGCACGCTCATCATGGTCTTCGCGGTGCTGTGCTGGCTCTCGGCGCGCGCCATCCCGAGGACGGGGGAGGGCGCGCCCGATCTCAAGGTCGACCGCAACGTCGCCCGCTCCACCGTGGCGCTGCTGCGCGACATCTGGGGCGACACCCGCATCTGGCGCGGCTCGGTGATCGTGAGCTGGTTCTGGCTCGTCGGCGTGGTGGTGCTCTCGCTGCTGCCGGTGCTGGTGAAGGGCCCGCTCAACGGCACCGAGACGGTGGTGACGCTGCTGCTCGCGGTCTTCTCCATCGGCATCGCGCTGGGCTCGGGCCTCGCCTCCTGGCTGTCGAGCGGACGCATCGTGCTGCTGCCGACGCCGGTCGGCGCGGTGCTGATGGGCCTGTTCGGCCTCGACCTCGCCTGGACGGTGGCGCATCTTCCCGCCGTCTCGGGCGAGGCGGTCGGCGCCCTCGCCTTCCTGGAGACCGGCACGGGGCTGCGCGTCGCCTTCGACTTCCTGGCGCTCGCGGCGGCGGGGGGCCTCTACATCGTGCCCTCCTTCGCCGCCGTGCAGGCCTGGACCGACAAGGACAAGCGCGCCCGCGTCATCGGCGCCGTCAACGTGCTCACCGCCGCCTTCATGGTCGGCGGCACGCTGGGCCTCGCCGTGCTCCAGGGCGCCGGCTTCTCCATGGCGAGCCTGCTCGCCACCGTCGCCGTCCTCAACCTCGTCGCGGGCGTCGTCATCTTCGCGGTGCTGCCGACGAGCCCTTTTCGCGATGCCCTCTCGATCCTGTTCCGCGCCTTCTACCGGCTGGAGATCCGGGGCCTGGAGAATGTCGAGAAGGCGGGCCCGAACTGCATCGTGGCGCTCAACCACGTCTCCTTCCTCGACGCGCCGCTCGCCCTCTCGCTGCTCGATCAGGAGCCGGTCTTCGCCATCGACCACGGCATCGCGCAGCGCTGGTGGGTGAAGCCGTTCCTGAAGATCACCAAGGCGATGCCGCTCGACCCGACCCGGCCGCTGGCGACGCGCACCCTCATCAACGCGGTGAAGGGCGGCGAGACGCTGATCATCTTCCCCGAGGGCCGGCTCACCGTGACGGGCAGCCTGATGAAAGTCTATGACGGCGCCGGCCTCATCGCCGACAAGTCGGGCGCGATGGTCGTGCCGGTGCGCATCGAGGGCCTGGAGCAGACGGCGTTCTCGCGGCTGTCGCGCCGGCAGGTCCGCCGCCGCTGGTGGCCGAAGGTGACGGTGACGGTGCTCGAGCCCGTGCGGCTCGCGGTCGATCCCGAACTGAAGGGCAAGGCGCGCCGGCAGGCGGCGGGTGCCGCGCTCTACGGCATCATGTCGGACCTCGTCTTCCGCACCACCGACATCGATCGCGGCATCATGGAGGCCCTGATCGAGGCGGGCGACCGCCACGGCTGGCGCCGCATGGCGCTGGAGGACCCGGTGACGGGCACGCTCAGCTATTCCCGCCTCGTGATGGGCGCCAACATCCTCGGCCGCAAGCTGATGCCTCTCGCCGATGCCGGCCGCCCGGTGGGGGTGATGCTGCCCAACGCCAACGGCGCGGCGGTGACGTTCTTCGCGCTCGCCTCCGCCGGCCGGGTGCCGGCGATGATCAACTTCTCCGCCGGGCCCGCCAACATCCTCTCGGCCTGCAAGGCGGCGGAGATCGGCACGGTGCTGACCTCCCGCGCCTTCATCGAGAAGGGCCGGCTCGGGCCGCTGGTGGAGGCGATCCAGGACAAGGTGAAGCTCGTCTACCTGGAGGACGTGCGCGCCACGGTCTCCACGGGGGACAAGCTGCGCGGGCTGCTGAGCCCCCGCAAACCGCTCGTCGCCCGTAAGGGCGGGGATCCGGCCGCGATCCTGTTCACCTCAGGCAGCGAGGGCACGCCGAAGGGTGTGGTGCTCGCCAACCGCAACCTGCTGGCCAACGTCGCGCAGGCCGCCGCCCGCATCGATTTCGGCCGCACGGACAAGGTCTTCAACGCGCTGCCCGTCTTCCACGCCTTCGGGCTGACGGTGGGGCTGGTGCTGCCGCTGGTCTCGGGCGTGCCGGTCTATCTCTATCCCTCGCCGCTGCATTACCGGATCGTGCCGGAGCTGATCTACGGCTCGAACGCGACGATCCTGTTCGGCACGGACACGTTTTTAGCCGGCTACGCCAAGGCCGCCCACCCCTACGACCTGCGCTCGATCCGCTACGTGCTGGCCGGTGCCGAGGCCGTGAAGGAATCGACCCGCCGGGCCTTCTCGGAGAAGTTCGGCCTGCGCATCCTGGAGGGCTACGGCGTCACCGAATGCGGGCCGGTGGTGGCGCTCAACACGCCGATGTTCAACCGCTTCGGCAGCGTCGGCCGGCTGATGCCGGGGCTCGAGAGCCGGCTGGAGACGGTTCCCGGCATCGAGGGCGCCGGCCGCCTCTCGGTGAAGGGGCCGAACATCATGCTCGGCTACCTGCGGGCCGAGAAGCCCGGCGTGCTGGAGCCGCCGCCCGAGGGCTGGCACGACACCGGCGATATCGTCGCCATCGACGCGCAGGGCTTCGTGACGATCAAGGGCCGCGCCAAGCGTTTCGCCAAGATCGCTGGCGAGATGGTCTCGCTCGCCGGCATCGAGGCGCTCGCGGCCGAGCTCTGGCCCGACGCCCCGAGCGCGGTGGCCGCCGTGCCCGACGCGCGCAAGGGCGAGCGCCTGATCCTGTTCACCGAGAGGAAGGGCGCCACCCGCGCCGACTACCAGGGCTTTGCCAAGGCCAGGGGCGCCACCGAGATCGCGATTCCCGCCGAGGTCGTCGTGCTCGACCGGATCCCGATGCTCGGCACCGGCAAGGTCGATCAGGTCTCGGTGACGCGCCTCGCCCGCGAGCGGGCGCAGACGCCGGAAGCCGCCTGAGCCGGCGGCCTCTCCCTCAGGCGGCGTGCCTGCGCGCGTCGCCGGGGGCGAGGGGATAGCGCTCCAGCGGCGCGATGCGGAAGGCGACGACGCGGCCGAGCGGCAGGGCGGCGTCGCCGTCGGTCCAGCGGTGGTCGCGGCCGGGTGCCTGCGCGTTCCAGCCCTCGCCGAGCGCGTCGAACGAGACGGCCGTCCCGTCGACGAAGAGGCCGCGCACCAGGACCCCGAAGCGGCGGAGGTCGCCGCTCTCGGCCTGGACCTCGCCCGCGATGCCCGAGCGCGAGACCAGGCGCAGGGACGCCGTGCCCTCGGGCACCGCGAAGCGGTAATGACCGCCCTGCGCCGCGAGGGGAGCCAGCGCGATCCCGTCCGCCAGGAGCCTGAGACCGGGATCGGCGGTGAAGCCGGAGGCCGCCCGCGCGAACAGGCCGGCGCGCACCGCGCGCAGCCTCTCGCCGCCCGTCACGACCGGCAGGCAGGTGCGCTCGGCATAGTCGGCGGTGCCCTCGAAATCCGCATGCGCCGCGACGACGGCGCCGCCGTTCTCGAAGGCGGCGCGGTTGCCGGCCTCGATATAGCTCTCGGCCTCCAGACCCTCGGCGAGGAGCAGGTCGTGGCGATCGAGCTCGACATGCCAGTAGGTCACGCGCGCCACGTCCTCGCGCAGGACGGAGACGCCGTTGACCAGCCTGCGGGCCGCGATCAGCACCCCGTCGATGGCGACGGCGTGGTCCGGCGAGACCAGGAGGTCGCGGGCCGGCTTGTTCTCGGCCACGGCGCCCGCGCGGATGCGGATCGGCATCACCGCCTCGGGATGCGGATGCCGGCGGCCATCGATGCGGCGGTGCCCGATCCAGCGGATCGTCCGCGCCTCGCCCGCCGCCGTCACCACCGCGTCGCCCACGGCGAGCCGCTCGACGGGACGCGCGCCGCGCGTCGTCAGGATCAGGGTGCCGGAGGCGAAACAGGCCACATGGTAATCGCCGAGGCCGTTGTTGGGGTAGGTGATGAGCTGCCCGTTGGCGAGCGCCGAGTTCGAGAAGACGTAATAGGTGCCGCCACTGAGGCTCTTGAACAGGATCGTGCCGGCGTTGTCGTAGTTCGTCGAGACGATGGTCGCGTTCAGCGTGACGGAGCTGACGATCACCTGGCTTCCCGCCTCCGTGACGGTGCCCGACACCTGCGCGGCGGCGTGGGAGACGGAAGCGATCCTGGCCGTGTTGCCGACGACGGTCGCCGTCGCCCAGTATCCGTCCGCGTACAAGGTCCGGCTGAACGTAATCGGCAGGGACATGCCGGAACTCCATTGTCGCCATGGCGGCGGCGACTGTTCGGCTTCTATGCCGCGCTTGCGGAATGTGCAATGGCGCACAGTTCGCGCAGCCGGAGATCCTGCGAACTCCGGGGGATGTTCCGCATCGTTCGTCAACATTCATGATGAATGCCGACGTCCGACGACGATGACCGATATCCGGCCCGTATCTAATTCGGCGGCAAGCGCTCTATTTGGAGTTGGGTCGCAATTTATCTATGGATGACTTTGCCGTATCTTCGACTCAGCGCAGGGCCGCGACCGCCTCGGCCAGCCCGTCCACCTGCGCCTCGCTATGGGCCGCCGAGAACGCCACCCGCAGGCGCGCCGTCCCGGCCGGCACGGTCGGAGGCCGGATGGCGACGACGAGAAACCCCCGCTCCTCCAGCGCCGCCGACAGGGCGAGGGCGGCCTCCGCCTCGCCGACCAGCACCGGCACCACGGCGCTTTCCGCCTCCGGCAGGCCGAGCCGGGCGGTGAAGCGGCGGGCCAGCATCAGCGGACGCGCCCGCCGCTCCGGCTCCGCCTCGAGGATCGTCAGCGCCTCGAGGGCCGCCGCGGCGGAGGCCGGCGGCAGGCCGGTGGTGTAGACGAAGCTGCGCGCCCGGCTCGTCAGCAGGTCGATCACCGCGCGGTCGGCGCAGAGATAGCCGCCATAGGAGCCGAGGCTCTTCGAGAGCGTGCCCATCTCCAGGGGCGCCCGGCGCCCGGCCTCGACCACGCCGAGCCCGTGCGCGTCGTCCACCAGCGTCCAGGCGTCGTGAGCCTCCGCGAGCGCGAGGATGTCGGCGAGCGGCGCGACGTCGCCGTCCATGCTGAACACGCGCTCGGTCAGGATCATCGCATGCGCGTGGCCGGCGCGCTGCTCGGCGAGCAGCCGCGCGAGGTCCGCCGCGTCGTTGTGGCGGAACGTCGCCACCGTCGCGCCCGAGGCGCGGGCCCCGGCCCAGAGGCAGGAATGGGCGAGGGCGTCGACGAGCACGAGGTCGCGTGGGCCGGCGAGCGCCGGCACGATGCCGAGATTGGCGAGATAGCCCGAGCCGAAGACGAGGGCGGCCTCCTTGCCCTTGTGCCGGGCGAGCCGCTCCTCCAGCGCGGACAGCAGCGGATGGCTGCCCGTCACCAGCCGCGATCCGCCGGCCCCGGCCCCGTAGGCCGCCGCCGCCTCTTGCGCCGCCGCGATCACGCGCGGGTCCTGGCTCAGGCCGAGATAGTCGTTGCAGGAGAAGGAGACGAGGCTGCGGCCGCCGCGCGTCGCGCTCGCCTGCGCGCCCCGCGTCGTCGGGACGAGCCGGCGGCGCAGCGAGCCCGCCTCCAGGCTCGCGAGCTTGGTCCGGGCGAAGGTTTCGAGGCTCGACGACATCCGGCCTGAAGGCTCCCGCATCGGAGGCCAAGTCAAGCGGGATCGAGGGCGGCGCATGGCCGGGCCGCGCGGGACACGCGCTCGCCGGCCGACGCCGCCTCAACCATAAATGGCATGTTCGATTGGAACAACGGCAATACACGCGTAGATTGTTTTTGCGGCGGCCATCACCCTTCCGGTCGTACGCATCCTCGACTTGGGACGCGCCGCGAGCGCGGCGCGTCCCGCCTTTTGTCGCGACCGCGTCCGCAGCCCCTCCTTGACCTCGTCCGGCCGCCCCGCCATCCCGCCGCCATGAGCATCGGCGCCGACGGGCATCTCTGGCGGCCCTACACCCAGATGAAGACGGCCGATCCGCCGCTGGAGGCGGTGCGCACCCACGGCTCGCGCATCGTTCTGGCGGATGGGCGCGAGCTCGTCGACGGCATCGCCTCCTGGTGGACGGCGGTGCACGGCTACAACCACCCGCATATCGCCCGCGCCGTCTCGGCCCAGCTCGCGGCGATGCCGCATGTGATGTTCGGCGGCCTGACCCACGCCCCGGCCGAGCGCCTGGCCTCCCGGCTGGCGGCGATGGCGCCCGGAGACCTGTCGCGCGTCTTCTTCACCGATTCCGGCTCGGTCGCCGTCGAGGTGGCCCTGAAGATGGCGGCGCAGCTCTGGCTGAACCGGGGCGTCGCGGGCCGCACCCGCGTGCTCGCCTTCCGGGGCGGCTACCATGGCGACACCATGGGGGCGATGTCGGTCTGCGACCCCGAGGAGGGGATGCATCGCCGCTTCGGCGCCTACCTGCCCGAGCAGGTTTTCTGCGACCTGCCGAGGACCGCGCAGGAGACGGCGGCGCTCGATGCCGCCTTGAGCCGGCACCGCGAGACGCTGGCGGCGGTGATCGTCGAGCCGCTGGTGCAGGGGGCGGGCGGCATGCTCGTGCATCCGCCGGAGGTGCTGGCCGTCGTCGCGCGGCTCGCCCGCGCCCACGGCCTGCCGCTCATCGCCGACGAGATCTTCACCGGCTTCGGGCGCACGGGCAGCCTGTTCGCCTGCGAGCAGGCGGGGATCGTGCCGGACATCCTCTGCCTCTCGAAGGCGCTCACCGGCGGCACCATGGCGCTCGCCGCCACCATCGCCACGGAGGCGGTGTTCCGGGAGTTCTGGTCCGACGACCCCGCCGCCGCGCTCATGCATGGCCCGACCTTCATGGCCAATCCGCTGGCCTGCGCGGCAGCGAATGCCAGCCTCGACCTGTTCGAGACCGAGCCGCGCCTGGTGCAGGCCCGCGCCATCGGGGCGCGGCTTGCCGAGGGCCTGGGGGAGTTGCGCGGGCTCCCCGGCATCCGCGATGCGCGCGTCCTTGGGGCCATCGGGGCCGTCGAGTTCGCGCACGCCCCGGATCTCGCCCGGCTGAAGCGGGCGCTCGTCGCGCGCGGCGTCTGGGTGAGACCGTTCGGCCGCATCCTCTACCTGACTCCGGCCCTGACCATCGGCCCCGCCGATCTCGATCTCCTCGTGGCGGAGCTGGTGCGCGCGGCGCGAGAAGAGGCAGCCGCCGGCTGACCGCGCTGCAACCCGGACGCCCTCCCGACGTTGGGCTTGCGGACGCGGTGCGGCCGCAGCCGACGACCGGGACATGAACTGGGACTTGGAGGACGCAGGATGGTCATGAGCCCCGAGAACGAGACCGGGCCCGAGACGACGGCCGAGCGGCCGGTGATCCTGCTCGTCGAGGACGAGGCGCTGACCATCATGGACCTCGGCGACGTGCTCGAGGACGGCGGCTACGAGACCGTGCAATGCGCCTCGGCCGAGCGCGCGCTCTCCATCCTCCAGGCGCGGCCCGACATCTGCGGCCTCGTCACCGATGTCGAGCTGTCGGGGCGCGCCAACGGTTTCGAGCTGGCGCATTCCGTGGCGGAGGCGCGCCCGAGGCTGCCCATCCTGATCGTGTCGGGCCGTGCCGCGCCGGACCCCGAGCGCATGCCCGCCGGCGCCCGATTCATCGCCCGGCCCTGCACCGGCGAGGACATCCTGCATCAGCTTCGCGGCCTGATGGACTGCTGAGCGCCCATCGGCCGGGGGACGGCGCCGGCCCGCGCCGGCCTTTGTCATCTCAGCTTCACGATAAGCCTGCACTGCCTCGTCACGAGCGCCGGCTATCCGATCAGGATCCGGCCTTTCGTGCTTGTCCATGCCCGGAGCCTCGCTGCCCGTGCCTGGAAATGCTGGGCCAAGGGGTGCACCATGTCAGCCGTCGACGACGAACCGGCGCCCGTGCCGGCGGGCGACAGTCCGGGTGGCAGCGTGAACGGCAAGGCGAGGCAGGGCCGCGAGGTCGAGCGTGAGCACAAGGCCGGCAAGCGCCTGCGTCCCCCCGGCTCGAAGAGCGTCGGCTGGGCCCTCGTCCAGGCGGCCCGCCTCCACCGCTCCCGCATCGGCGACCGCCTGGCCGCGCTCGGGCTCTTCGCCGGCCAGGAACAGGTGGTCCAGGCGCTCGCAGCCGCCGGCACCATGACCATGGGCGACCTCGCCGCCACCCTGCGGGTCCGCCCGCCCACCGCCTCCAAGACCATCTCGCGGCTCGCCGCGCTCGGCATCGTCGAGCGCCGGGCGGAAGCCGGGGACGGCCGCGTGGTGCGCGTGCGCCTCACCGAATCGGGTCTCGCCAAGGCCGAGGCCATCGAGCGCATCTGGGACGACGTCGAATCGGAGCTGCTCGACGGTTTCGACAACAAGGAGCGCCGCCGCCTGCGCAAGCTCCTGCGCAAGGTCGCCCGCAGCCTCGCCGACGCGGCGGGCGTCGCCGGGCACGAGACGGAGGCCGAGCTCGACGCCGAGGACGACGAGGCGGACCTCGCCCTCTCGGAGGCCGGCGACCTCGAACGCCCGATCTGATTTTTTTCGAACGCTTGCCGTCGCGCTTGCACGGCCGTTCTGCGCCGAGAACGCTGCCGGACGTCGTCAGCCTCCGCTAGAAGCCGTTCCCGGCGCGGGAGATGGCGGGTGAGCGGCAGGGACGAGACGGCGCCCGTCGAAAAACCCGACCGGCGCCGGCTCGCCGGCATCGCCCTGATGTGCGGCACCGTGGCGTTCTTCGCGCTGCTCGACGCCTCCGCCAAGGGCCTCGCCCGCGCCGGGGTCGATCCGCTGCTGACGACCTTCATGCGCTACGCCGTGAGCGTCGGCCTGATCTCGCTGGTCCTGAACCCGGTTCGCACCCCCGGCGTCGCGCGCACCGCCCGGCCCGGCCTCCAGATCCTGCGCTCGCTGCTGCTCTTCGGCTCCACGGCTCTGAACTTCTTCGCCCTGCGCCATCTCCAACTCGCCGAGACGCTCTCGATCCAGTTCGCCGCACCGCTGGCCGTGGCGCTGCTGGCGGGGCCGCTTCTCGGCGAATGGTCCTCCCCGCGCCGGCTCGCCGCCATCGCCGTGGGGTTCGTGGGGGTGCTCGTGATCGTGCGGCCGGGGGTCGGCACCATGCATCCGGCGATGCTGCTGAGCCTCGGCAACATGACCTGCTATGCCTGCTACATCCTCACGACGCGCCGGCTCGCGGCCTTCGATTCCACCGCGACGACGCTGTTCTATTCGGGGCTCTCGGGCCTCGCCCTGATGAGCCCGCTGCTGCCCTGGATCTGGCGGAGCCCCGATTCCTGGGCCGTCTGGGCGCTGCTCGTCGGCGTCGGCCTGTGGGGGACGCTCGGGCACTGGCTGCTGATCATGGCGCATGCGCTGGCGCCGGCGAACGTGCTGGCGCCCTTCCTCTACACGCAGCTCCTGTGGTCGGTGGCCCTCGGCTACCTGATCTTCGGCGACGTGCCGAGCCGCTGGACGCTGGCCGGCGCGTCGATCGTCGTGGGCTCCGGCCTGTATCTCCTCGCCCAGGAAACCCGCCGCCGGGATGCGCGGCCGGCCGCGTGAGGGCCGGCCGCCCGGTCCCTCACCGGTGATGACGGTGGTGGCGGCGATGGTGCCGGTAGCCGCGGCGCGAGCGCAGGTCCGTGCGGTAGGCGCGCCGGCCGGGATCGATGCCGAGGGCGCCGTTGACGGTGCCGACGCCGGCACCCACGGCACCGCCGACGATGCCGCCGACCGGACCGCCGACGCGGTCGCCCTCGGCCGCGCCGCGCTGCGCGCCGCCGACGAGGCCCTGGGCATCGGCCGCGGTGCCGGCGAGGGTGAGGGAGGAGAGGGCGAGGCTCGCTGCGAGCAGGAATGTCTTCATGGCGGAAGCGTCCGTTTCTCTTGTCGGTTTCAGGCCCGTGGCGCGGCTTCGTCGTCGTCCGCCGACTCGGGCACGAGGGGATAACGGTCAGGCTTGGAATAAGGTCCCGCGCCTCACGAGAAGATGAGCCGGCACATCGGCGGAGACCGCGTGAGCGGCCGCCGGCTCACTCTTGGCTGTTGCCGCGCAGGACGTTGCCGGTGGCGTGGTCGCCGTCGTCGAGGCTGGAGCCGAACGGATAGCCCGCGTCCTCCCCGCAATAGAGCCGCCAGCCCTCGCGCGAGCCGACCTTCACGAAATCGGGACGCCAGAAGCCGGCATGGCGGTAGCGGTTCTCGGCGATCAGGTTGTCGGACGGGGTCTGGTGGCGCACCGTGCCGCCCTCGCCGCAGTTGCGGTAGAGGTCGATCCCGCGCTGCCCGTGCAGGACGAAGCGGTTGCCGGTGATGCGGTTGCCGGCCGAGCCGTCGACGGCGACGGTCTCGCGGCCCGTCTCCACATCGATATCGTTGCCGTCGATGACGTTTCTCGCGCTCTCGGCGTCGAGATAGACGGCGACCGAGCTCGAGCGTCCCCGCAGCCGCGAGCCTTGCAGCGTCACCTGCGTGACGCCGGGGCCGAGATAGAGCGGGATGCCCCCGAGCGCCGTCAGCGTGGAGTCCGTGATGGCGATGCGCGTCGGCGCGGCGGCTTGCGCGCGCTCGGTATGTCCCGGCCGGTGCGACGACGCCTTCACCGCCTCGCCCTGTCCGTTCAGCCCCATGCCCCAGATGCGGATATGCCCGTCGATGGCGCAGCCGCGAATCGCGATGTCGGAGGGGCGCTCCCAGACGGGCTCGCCGTCGCGCCCCGGACGGGGACCGCCGGAGCGGATCTCGATGGCGAACTGCCCGAAGGCCGGCGGCGGCGAGGACCGGCCGATGCGCGCGCCGTTGCAATCGATGGCGACGCCGGAGGCGGAGGCACCTTCGAGCAGGATGCGCTTGGTGACGTGCTCGCCCTCCGACAGGCGCAGGCTGCATGCGAGCCGCACGCTCTCGTCCCCCGGCACGGCCGGCGCCAGGATTTTTTTACGCGCGGCGTCGTCGCACGGGGGAGCGGCGTGGGCCGCCGGTATGGCCGTGAGGAGGCATCCGGCGAGCGTCGCCGCGGTGGCGTGGCGCATGGGGCTCCCAGGCCGGTTCATGCGCGAGGCAGAGCCCCGGCCTCCGGCGAAATTGCGGCGGCGGGCTCGGACGTTGGCCGCTGGCGCGCGCCTGCCGCCGCTGCTAGAAGCCGTGGCCATGCGCATCGTCCACGATTGCCGCGGCTCCGGCCCCGCTCGAATTACCGGCCCGGCCTCCGTCTAGGGGTCGCGCTCGCGCGGCCGCGCGGATGCCGGGACGTGACGCCCGCCCCAAGGGCACGTGCTCCCCAAGGGCACCTGCTCCTTTGCCGCCGGCTGTTTCGGCCGGCCCGACCCGAAGCGCCGGACCACACACCTTCCGATGACCGACTCCGCCCCCGCCGCCCCCGCGCGCGACTACTCGCAGACCCTGTTTCTGCCCAAGACCGATTTCCCCATGCGCGCCGGCCTGCCGGTGCGCGAGCCGCTGCTCCTGGAGCGCTGGAAGGCGAGCGACCTCTACGGCCGCATCCGCGTGGCGGCGAAGGGCCGGCCGAAATTCGTGCTGCACGACGGCCCGCCCTACGCCAACGGCAACATCCATATCGGCACGGCGCTCAACAAGATCCTCAAGGACGTGATCGTCCGCTCGCAGGGCGCGCTCGGCTTCGACGCGAACTACGTGCCCGGCTGGGACTGCCACGGCCTGCCCATCGAGTGGAAGATCGAGGAGCAGTACCGCGCCAAGGGCCGCAACAAGGACGAGGTGCCGGTCATCGAGTTCCGCCAGGAGTGCCGGAGCTTCGCCGGCCACTGGCTCGACGTGCAGCGCGAGGAGTTCAAGCGCCTCGGCGTCACCGGCGACTGGGACCACCCCTATGTCACCATGGATTTCCGCGCGGAGGCGGCCATCGCCGCCGAGCTGATGACATTCGCCGCCACCGGCCAGCTCTATCGCGGCTCGAAGCCGGTGATGTGGTCGGTGGTGGAGAGGACCGCGCTCGCCGAGGCCGAGGTCGAATACGAGGAGCATGTCAGCGACACGGTTTTCGTGGCGTTCCCGGTCCGCGAGGGCGCGGGCGACGATTTGGCCGGCGCGCGCGTGGTCATCTGGACGACCACGCCCTGGACGATCCCCGGCAACCGAGCCGTCGCCTACTCGAAGAAGATCGCCTACGGGCTCTATCGCGTCACGCAGGCGGCGGACGAGAACTGGGCGAAGGCCGGCGATACCTATCTCCTGGCCGACAGCCTCGCGGCGACCGTCTTCTCGGCGGCGCGTGTCGAGGCGTTCGAGCGCGTGCGTGACGTGCCCGTCTCGGCGCTCGCCGGCCTGACGCTGGCGCACCCGCTCGCCACGCTCGGCTACGATTTCGCCGTGCCGATGCTCGACGGCGACCACGTCACCGACGAGTCCGGCACGGGCTTCGTCCACACGGCGCCGGGCCATGGCCGCGAGGATTTCGAGATCTGGATGGCCAACGGCCGCGCGCTGGCTCAGCGCGGCATCGACACGCGCATCCCCTACACTGTCGACGCCGACGGGGCGCTGACGGAGGAGGCGTATGGTTTCACGGGAAAACTCGTCCTTAACCATAAGGGCGAAAAGGGCGACGCCAACAAGGCGGTGATCGCGGCGCTGGTCGAGGCCGGCAATCTCGTGGCGCGCGGCGTGCTGCGCCACCAGTACCCGCATTCCTGGCGCTCGAAGAAGCCGGTGATCTTCCGCAACACGCCGCAATGGTTCATCGCCATGGACCGTCCGGTGGAGACGCTCGGCAACCGGACGCTCCGGGAGGTCGCCGTCCAGGCGATCGAGGACACACGCTGGGTCCCGCCTCAAGGAAAGAACCGCATCAACGGCATGGTCGGCAACCGGCCGGACTGGGTGGTCTCGCGCCAGCGCGCCTGGGGCGTGCCGATCACCGTCTTCGTCCGGAAGGGCACGAGCGAGGTCCTGCGCGACGAGCGCGTCGATGCCCGCATCCGCGCCGCCTTCGAGGCCGAGGGGGCCGATGCCTGGTTCTCGGACGTGGACGGCGCCCGCTTCCTACGCCCCGAGCACGATCCGGCGGAGTACGAGAAGGTGACGGACGTCCTCGACGTCTGGTTCGATTCCGGCTCCACCCACGCCTTCGTGCTCGACGATCCGCAGGCGTTTCCGGGGCTTTCCGGCGTGGTGCGCAAGCGCGACGGCGGCACGGACACCGTGATGTATCTCGAAGGCTCCGACCAGCATCGCGGCTGGTTCCAGTCCTCGCTGCTCGAATCCTGCGGCACGCGGGGGCGCGCGCCCTACGACATCGTGCTCACCCACGGCTTCGTCCTCGACCCCAAGGGGCTGAAGATGTCGAAGTCGAAGGGCAACGTCGTCGCGCCCCAGAACATCATCAAGGATTCCGGCGCCGACATCCTGCGGCTCTGGGTGGCGGCCTCCGACTACACGGATGACCTGCGCATCGGCCCGGAAATCGTGAAGACCTTCGCGGAGACCTACCGCAAGCTGCGCAACTCATTGCGCTGGATGCTGGGCTCCCTGGCGCACCGCGTGCCCGGCGACGACGTGCCGTTCGCGGACATGCCGGAGCTGGAGCGGCTGATCCTGCACCGGCTGGCCGAGCTCGACGGCGAGATCCGCGAGGCCTATGCGGCCTTCGACACGAAGCGGGTCGTGGCGCTCCTCAACGGCTTCATGACCGGCGACCTCTCGGCCTTCTATTTCGACGTCCGCAAGGACACGCTCTACTGCGATCCGATCTCCTCCGGCGCGCGCCGCGCGGCGCTCCAGGTCGTCGACGAGGTGTTTCGCCGGGTCACGATCTGGCTCAGCCCCGTGCTGGCCTTCACGGCTGAGGAAGCCTGGCTCGACCGCTACCCGTCCGAGGACGGCTCGGTGCATCTCCAGCAGCTTCCCGAGACGCCTGCCTCCTGGCGCGATGCCGCCCTCGCGGAGCGCTGGCAGAGGATCCGGGCCGTGCGCCGGGTGGTGACGGGGGCGCTCGAGATCGAGCGCGCGGCCAAGCGCATCGGCGCGAGCCTGGAGGCGGCGCCGGTCGTCCATGTGGCCGATGCCGCGCTGCTCGGTGCGCTGGACGGGGTCGATCTCGCCGAGGTCTGCATCACCTCCGCCATCCGGGTCGAGGCCGGCGAGGGGCCGGGCGATGCCTTCCGCCTCGATGAGGTGCGCGGGGTCGCGGTGGTGCCGGCCCTGGCCGAGGGCCGCAAATGCGCCCGCTCCTGGCGGGTCAGCCCCGATGTCGGCATGGACCCGGACTATCCCGACGTGACGCCCCGCGACGCCAGGGCGCTGCGGGAATGGGATGCGGAGCAGCGCGCGTGAACACGTCACGCGAATGTTCCTCCCCCCTCTGCGGGGGAGGGTGGCCCGCGAAGCGGGTCGGGAGAGGGGAGCGCCGCGTCCGGGTAGCGCGCTCTCCTCTCCCGACCCTCGCTGACGTGAGGGCCACCCTCTCCCGCAAAGGGGAGAGGGAAGGCTGGGTGTGTCTATGACGCGCCCCGCCCGTTACGGCCTTGCCGCCCTCGTCGCCACGCTCGCCTTCGACCAGATCTCCAAGCTCTGGCTTTATCTCGGCACGGATCTCGTGCTGACCCAACCCTGGCGCCTCGGCCCCTATGCCGAGTTCGTCGTGGTCTGGAACAGGGGCGTCTCCTACGGCCTGTTCCAGCAGGACGGCGGGGTGGGGCGCTGGCTCCTCGTCGCCGTCTCCCTGGCGGCGGCGGCGGGGCTGGTCTGGTGGATGCTGCGCTGTCCCTCGAGGCTGCTCGCGCTCTCCCTCGGGCTGGTGGCCGGCGGGGCGCTCGGCAACGCGGTCGACCGCATCGCCTACGGCGCGGTGTTCGACTTCGTCCATCTCCATGCCGGGGCATGGTCCTGGTACGTGTTCAACGTCGCGGACGCGGCCATCGTGGCCGGGGTCGTTGGGCTCGTGATCGACGCGGTCCGCCCGGCCCGCTCGGGAAGCGCCTCGCCCCTGTGATGGGGGCGCCACATCCGCATTCTGGATTCGCCCGAGGCGCGGCGAAGGGTGGTGCGCTGCGGTCAAGGCGCCTTACGATCGCCTGAAACCGGGCTCAGGCCCACGACATCGGATCGGGTCCGGCGCGCGAGGCGGCCGGAGGGGCGCGAGGAGCGTCCCGGACATCCCGGCCGGAAACCCTGTGGGGCAGCATGACCGGGCACCGCCGCTTCCTCCTCGCCGCCGTCGCGGGCCTCGGCCTGGGCCTCTCCACCGCCGGGCCAGCCGCCGCGCAGCAGCCCCAGGGCGAGCTCATGCGCGACACGCTGAGCACGCTCGGCCTGATCGAGAAGGAGAAGCCCGCGATCACCTATCGCGAGCGCGCTCCCCTGGTGATGCCGCCGAAGCTCGACGGCCGCGCCCTGCCGCCGCCGCGCTCCGCCAACGCCTCCCCCGAATGGCCGAGGGAGCCGGAGGTCCTGGCCCGCCAGAAGGCCGCCGAGGAGGCACGCCTTCCGAGAGGCGGCCAGCCGCAGGGGCGCTACAACGACAACAACGCCACCCTGAGCGTCGACGATATCCGCTCGGGACGCCGGGCCGACGCCAACATGACCACCGAGGTCCAACCCAAGCCCGGCGACGGCAACCGCGATTCGTTCTGGGTCAATCCGCTGGAGCTGATGAAGGGCATCGGCCAGGACAGGACCGAGCCGTCCGTCGTCGAGCCGAGCCGCGACGTGCTGACCGATCCGCCCACCGGCTACCGCAAGGCGCCCAAGCCCGTGGCCAAGAACACCAGCGACCCGATCAACAATCCGAGCCGCGAGCGCGAGGAATCCGATCCGGGCGTCTACCTGCGCGGCCGCTGAGCCGGGCCACGCCGCCTCCGGCCGTCCGGAACGCGTACGAGACTTGCCTCGCCTCCGGCGCCCGCGCGGCGCCGACACGGGCGATTCCACGGGGATACGAAGAGACGGCCATCCGCTAGGGCCGCACCAGGACAATCGCATGCATCTGTTCAGGAAGCCCGAGCCCGCCCTCCTCACCGGCCGCCGGCCGTCCCCGGCGGGGGCCGCCGGGCGAGGCGAGGCCGCCCCCTTCGGGCGCTCGGAGGCCGGCGGACCCGAGGTCTCGGCCTTCACCCTGGACAACGGCCTCGACGTGGTGGTGGTGCCCGATCACCGCGCCCCCGTCGCGACGCACATGATCTGGTACCGCAACGGCTCGGCCGACGATCCGATCGGCCAGTCCGGCATCGCCCACTTCCTCGAGCACCTGATGTTCAAGGGCACCGAGGCCCATCCCGTCGGCGCCTTCTCGAAGGCCGTGTCGGGGCTCGGCGGCCAGGAGAACGCCTTCACGAGCTACGACTACACCGCCTATTTCCAGCGGGTCGCCCGCGACCATCTCGGCACCATGATGAGCTTCGAGGCCGACCGCATGACCGGTCTCGTCCTCGACGACGCCGTGGTGGCGCCCGAGCGCGACGTGGTGCTGGAGGAGCGCCGCATGCGGGTCGAGACCGACCCCTCCGCGCAGCTCTCGGAGGCGATGGCCGCCTCGCTCTTCGTGCACCACCCCTACGGCATCCCGATCATCGGCTGGATGCACGAGATCGAGGAGCTGAACCGCGGCCACGCCCTCGACTACTACAAGCGCTTCTACACGCCTGAGAACGCCATCCTCGTGGTGGCCGGCGACGTCACCCCCGACGAGGTCCGGCGGCTGGCCGATTCCACCTATGGCCGCGTCGCGCCCCAGGGGGCCCGGCCGATCCGGGTGCGCCCCCGCGAGCCCGAGCCCAAGGCCATGCGCCGCATCGCCATCGCGGACCCGAAGGTCGAGCAGCCGACGCTCCAGCGCCTCTATCTCGCCCCCTCCTGCATCACCGCCCGCGACGGCGGCTGCCATGCGCTGGAACTGCTGGCCGAGCTGCTCGGCGGCGGCGCGACCTCGTATCTCTACCGCAAGCTCGTCCTGGAGCAGGGCATCGCCGTGAACGCGGGCGCCTGGTACATGGGCTCGGCCATCGACGACACCCGCTTCTCCGTCTACGCGGTGCCGGCCGAGGGCGTCTCCCTGGAGGCTCTGGAGGAGGCCGTGGACAAGGCGCTGCGCAAGGCGCCCTCCGAGGCGCTGGGGCCGGAGGCGATCGAGCGGGCCAAGACGAGGCTCGTCGCCGAGACGGTCTATTCCTCCGACAGCCAATCCTCGCTCGCGCGCATCTTCGGCTCGGCGCTCGCCATCGGCGAGACCATCGAGGAGGTGCGGCGCTGGCCCTCCGACATCGAGAGCGTGACGAGGGAGCAGCTCGTCGAGGCCGCCGGGCGCTACCTGACCCCGGCCCGCTCCGTCACCGGCTATCTCATCAAGTCCAGCGATCCCGACGCCCCGGCCACGGCCGTCTCCGCCTGAGCGGGGGCTTTCCGACGCCGACGCGCGACCAGAAGAACAACGAGGCTCGTCCATGACTCTCGCCGCCAACCTCGCCGACACGGCGACCCGTCCCGCCGCAGGCTCTCCGGCGCATGCGCTCCCCGTGCAGACGGCGGCGGGCATCGAGGCGTGGCACGTCCCCTCGCCGGTGGTGCCGCTGGTGGCGCTGGCCTTCACCTTCGAGGGCGGCGCCGCGCAGGACCCGGAGGGCAAGGCGGGCTGCGCCCAGATGCTGGCGCGCCTCCTCGACGAGGGCGCGGGCGACCTCTCATCAGACGCCTTCCAGGAGCGGCTCGCGGCGCGCGCCATCGAGCTCTCCTTCCATGCCGGGCCCGACGCCATCGGCGGCTCCCTCAAGATGCTGACGAAGCATGTTGGCGAGGCCGTCGACCTGCTGGCCCTCGCCCTGGCCAAGCCCCGCTTCGACCACGACGCCGTCGAGCGCGTGCGCGGCCAGATGGTCGCCGGCCTGCGCTACCAGCAGAACGATCCCGGCGTGATGGCCTCGCGCCGCTTCTTCAAGGAGGCGTTCGCCGGCCATCCCTACGGCCGGCCCTCCTCGGGCACGATCGAGAGCGTCGCCGCCATCACCCGCGACGACCTGCTCGCCATGCATGCCCGGATCGTCGGGCGGGGAGCCCTGAAGGTCGCGGCGGTGGGCGACATCGACGCCGAGACGCTGGCCGCCGCCCTCGAGCGCTCCTTCGGCGCCCTCGCGGAGGCCGGCCCGCTGCGCGCGGTGCCCCGCGCCTCCGTCCAGGGCATCGGCGGCCGCGTGGTGGTCGATCTCGACGTGCCGCAGTCGGTGATCCGCTTCGGCATGACCGGCGTCGCCTGGCGCGACCCGGACTTCATCCCCGCCTATGTGCTCAACCACATCCTGGGCGGCGGCTCCTTCACCTCGCGGCTCTTCCAGGAGGTCCGCGAGAAGCGCGGGCTCGCCTATTCGGTCGGCACCTCGCTGGTCAGCCACCGTTCGGCGGCGATGGTCTGGGGCTACACCGCCACCAAGAACGAGCGCGTCGGCGAGGCCCTCACCGTCATCGGCGAGGAGATCTCCCGGCTGATCGAGGCGGGCCCGACGGACGAGGAGCTCCAGAAGGCCAAGGACTACCTGACCGGCTCCTACGCCCTCGGCTTCGACACCTCGACCAAGATCGCGCACCAGCTCGTGCAGATCGCCTTCGAGGGGCTGGGCATGGACTACATCGCCCGGCGCAACGACATGGTCGCCGGGGTGACGCAGGCCGATATCCGCCGCGCCGCCGCCCGCACCCTCGGCGACGGCCGCATGCTGGTGGTCGCGGCCGGCCGGCCGACGGGGTTCTGAGCGCACTCGCAGGCCCGTCGACCGCGTCTCCGTCCGCGAGAAAGGCCGGGTCGAGGTCCCTGTAACGGCGGCGCGAAACCAAGAGCCGTTCCAGACTAGGACAGCCATCCGACCCATGCGCGGCGGCCATGATCCGATCGTGACTTGACGGATATCCCGCAGGTGCGAGAAGACGCCGCCACGTTGACGAGCGACGTTTACGACTCGACCCTACCGAGGACCCTTTCGGCGATGAGCAAGTTCAACGAGGAGCGTGTGGTTTCGGTCCATCACTGGACGGATACGCTGTTCTCGTTCCGCACGACGCGGGACCCGTCTTTCCGGTTCCGCAACGGCGAGTTCACGATGATCGGGCTGGAGGTCGAGGGGCGCCCGCTGCTGCGGGCCTATTCGGTGGTGTCGGCGAACTACGAGGAAGAGCTGGAATTCTTCTCGATCAAGGTCGCCAACGGCCCGCTGACGAGCAAGCTCCAGCATCTGAAGGTCGGCGATCCGATCATCGTCGGCAAGAAGCCCACCGGCACCCTGGTGCTCGACAACCTGCTGCCGGGCAAGAATCTCTACCTGCTCGGCACCGGCACCGGGCTGGCGCCCTTCCTGTCAATCATCAAGGACCCGGAGACCTACGAGCGCTTCGAGAAGGTCGTGCTGGTGCATGGCTGCCGGCGGATCGAGGAGCTCGCCTACGGCGACACCATCACGCAAGAGCTGCCCAACCACGAGTTCCTCGGCGAGACCATCTCCGAGCAGCTGATCTACTACCCGACCGTGACCCGCGAGCCCTTCCGCAACACCGGGCGGATCACCGACCTGATGACCTCGGGCAAGCTGTTTTCCGATATCGGCCTGCCGCCGATGTCCATCGAGGCCGACCGCTTCATGCTCTGCGGTTCCCCGGAGATGATCCGCGACACCCGCCAGCTCCTCTCCGACGGCGGCTATGTCGAGGGCAACCACGGCGAGGCCGGCCACTACGTCATCGAGAAGGCCTTCGTCGAGAAGTGACACCCGCGTGAGCAAACGCGGGCTCTTCGTCGCCGGCGCCGGCACGGAGATCGGCAAGACCTACGTCACCGCAGCGCTCACGCGCCGGCTGCGCTCCGAAGGGCGCGCCGTCCTGGCGCTGAAACCCGTGGCGAGCGGCGTGCCGCCTCTCGGCGACCCGGCCTTCGCGGGGAGCGACACCGCGATCCTGCTCGCCGCCCTCGGGTTGCCGACGACGCCGGCGACGGTCGCGGCCTGCACGCCCTGGCGCTTCGCCGCCGCCCTCGGGCCCGATCTCGCCGCCGCCCGCGAGGGCCGCGGCCTCGACCCGCAAGCCGTGATCGACTGGTGCCGGCGCCGCATCGGCGAGGCGCCCGAGGACGCGGCGGTGCTGGTGGAGGGAGTCGGCGGGCTGATGAGCCCGCTCTCGGCCGACGCCACCGGCCTCGACTGGCTCGTCGCGCTGGGGCTCCCGGCGCTTCTGGTCTCGGGCAGCTATCTCGGCGCCATCAGCCACGCGCTCACCGCCGCCGAGGTGCTCGCCGGGCGCGGCGTGCGGCTCGGCGCGGTGGTGGTCAGCGAAAGCTTGGAGGCGCCGGTCGCGCCGGAGACCGTGGCCGAGGCCCTGGCCCGCCGGATCGCGGCCCCCGCGATCGTGCTGCGCCGGGGCGCCCCCTGTCCAGACACTCTGCTCGACGCGCTCGCCCCCTTGCTCGGCCTCCACACGAGGCTGTGACCGCCGGCGGCCGCCGTCCCTGGGGATCGCGCCGCCTCGCGCCCTTTACCCGCCCCCGCCTGCCCCTACCTTCGCCGCGCCGGCCGACTCGGACGCCGCGCCGGAGGACGACCCGTGAGCCAAGCCTCCTCGTGCGATGCCTCCGGCACGGCCGGTTCCGACGCCGCAGGCCACGGGACCGGCACGGCGAGGCCGGCCTTGCTGCTCGGCGCGCTCGGCGTCGTCTACGGGGATATCGGCACCAGCCCGCTCTACGCCTTCAAGGAGGCGGTGCGCGCCGCGAGCGCGGGCGCGACGATCCCCGACCCGGCGGCGGTGACGGGCGCCGTCTCGCTGATCTTCTGGGCGCTGATCCTCATTGTCTCGCTGAAATACGCCGTGCTGATCCTGCGCGCGGACAACCACGGCGAGGGTGGCATCGTGGCGATGCTGGCGCTGCTCGGCGCCCGCCACGCGAGGCCCGGCACCTGGCAGGCCTGGCTCCTCGTGGTCGGGCTGGTGGGCGCCGCGCTCCTCTACGGCGACGGCGCCATCACGCCGGCCATCTCCGTGCTCAGCGCCGTGGAGGGCCTCAAGGTCGACGCGCCCGCGCTCGGCCGCTTCGTGGTGCCGATCACGCTCGCCATCCTGGTCGGGCTTTTTCTGGTCCAGAGCCGGGGTGTGGCCTTCATTGGGCGCATCTTCGGTCCGGTGATGCTGCTCTGGGTCGTCGTGCTGGCGCTGCTCGGCATCGGCGGGATCGTGCACGAGCCGGCGATCCTCGCCGCGCTCAACCCGTTCAAGGCGGTGCATTTCCTCACCCATGCCGGGCTGCATGTCAGCTTCGCCATGCTCGGCGCCGCCTTCCTGGCGGTGACGGGGGGCGAGGCGATGTATGCCGATCTCGGGCATTTCGGGGCACGGCCGATCCGCATCGTCTGGTTCGCCTGCGTGCTGCCGGCGCTGGTGCTGAACTATTTCGGGCAGGGCGCGCTGCTGCTCGCCGAGCCCGACGCCATCGAGAACCCGTTCTTCCGGCTCTCGCCGGACTGGGCGCATTATCCGCTCGTCGGGCTCGCCACCCTCGCCACCGTGATCGCCTCGCAGGCGATCATCTCGGGCGTTTTTTCGCTGACCCAGCAGTCGATCCAGCTCGGCTTCCTGCCGATCATGCGCATCGTGCAGACGGCGAGCGACCAGCGCGGCCAGATCTACGTGCCCGTGGTGAACTGGCTGCTCGCCGCCGCCACGCTGACGGCGGTGCTGGTGTTCGGCTCATCCGACGCCCTCGCCGGGGCCTACGGTATCGCCGTCTCGCTGCTGATGGCGATCACCACGCTGCTCGCGGCCCTGATCGCGCTGCGCTGGGGCTACAATCCGGTCGCGGTGATGGTGGTGAACGGGGTCTTCCTCGCCGTCGACCTCGTCTTCCTCAGCGCCAACAGCGTGAAGCTCGTCGAGGGCGGCTGGTTCCCGCTGGTGCTCGCCTTCCTCGTCGCGCTGATGATGCTGACCTGGCGCAAGGGCACCGGCCTCGTCGAGGACGCCCGCACGGCCATGCGCCAGTCCGAGGCGACCTTCCTGGAGCAGATCCGGGTCAATCCGCCCGTGCGGCTTCCCGGCGCCTCGGCCTTCCTGTCCTCGGCGACCCACGGCATCCCGCTGCATCTGTCGCGCTTCGTCGAGCGCAGCCACGCCCTGTGCGAGCGCGTGCTCATCGTGACGGCGCTCTACGAGGAGAGCCCGACGGTGCCCGAGAGCGGGCGGGCCGAGGTGCTGCCGATCGGACCGGACTTCTACCGGGTGATCCTGCGCTACGGCTTCATGCAGGACGCCTCGATCCCCGAGGGGCTCGCCTGCGCCGTGCGGGCGGGCAAGCTGCCGGCGCATTTCGTGGACGACCTCACGGTCTTCATCGGCCACGAGACCGTCCTGCCGAAGAGCGACAAGCGCGGCATGGCCGACTGGCGCGAGAAGCTCTTCGCCTTCATGCAGCGCAACGGCGAGCGCACGGGCGCCTTCTTCTGCGTGCCGACCCGGCAGGTGGTGGAGGTGGGCACCGAGATCGAGATCTAGGCGGCCTGACCGTCCTCTCCTTGTCGCGGCCGCGCGGACAAGGCCCTGGTCTGGCCGGCCGGGATGCCGCATAGCCCGGACGCGGCTTTCCGCGTCGACGGCGGGGTCCGTCGAACCAATTCTCGACGCGGGCGTTTCCAGCCGGCGATCAGGAGCACAGGCGACATGAAGGCAGTGTTGGCGGCAGCGGCGGTTGGTCTGAGCCTGATGGGCGCCGTCGGCGTCTCGGCGCAAGGCTATGACGGGCGCGATTACGGCTACCGGGATCGCGACGGATACCGCGACCGGGACGGCTACAGGGAGCGGGGCGACCGCTATCGCGATTCCCGCGACCGCGACGACGACTACCGGGATCGCGGCCGGTCCTACGGCTTCGACGAGCGCGAGTACCTGCGCTGCAACCCGGACGTCCTGCGCGCGGTGCGCAACGGCCAGGTTCCGTCCGGCGCGGCGCATTACAAGGTCTTCGGCCGCAAGGAAGGCCGGCGCACGAGCTGCTGAGCGGCGATCCGCGTCGCCGAGGGGGGCCGGGAGCCGGTCCTGACCCTCCCCGCGTCCCGATCGGGACGCGGGGACCTGCGCGAATATTTCGGGACGAACCTCCGTCCCGACGTCTCAGCCGGCCGCGATGGACAGCCGCCCGTCGACGGTGTCGAGGCTCTTCGAGAGCAGGCGCATCAGCGCGTAGACCGTATCGATATGCGGCGTCGGGGTGCCGGTGAGCCTGCCCAGCTCGATCACCGAGCCGACCAGCGCCTCGAGCTCGATGGGCCGGCCGTTCTCGACGTCCTGGAGCATCGAGGTCTTGTGCGCGCCGACCTTCTCGGCCCCCGCGATGCGGCGATCGATGCCGACGCGGAAGGTGATGCCGAGCTTGTTGGCGATGGTCTGCGCCTCTTCCATCATCGACTGCGCCAGAGCGCGGGTGTCGGGGAACTGGCAGATGTCCACCAGGGTGGCGTGGGTGAGGGCGGAGATCGGGTTGAAGCTCAGGTTGCCCCACAGCTTGAGCCAGATCTCGCCGCGGATGTCGCTCGTCACCGGCGACTTGAAGCCGGCCTTCGTCAGCCGCTCCGAGAGGCGCTCGACGCGGCCCGAGACGGTACCGTCGAGCTCGCCCAGGGTGTAGCGGTTGCCTTCCACCACCTTGACGACGCCGGGCTGCGTGAGGATCGCGGCCGGATAGACCACCGAGCCGATGACGTGCTTGGGGTCGAGATGCTTGGCGATGAGCCCGCCGGGATCGGACGATTCGATATGGGCGCCCGCGTAGTCGCCGCCATGCCCTTGCGCGAAGTACCACCACGGAATGCCGTTCTGCATCGTCACCACGACGGTCTCGGGGCCGATGAGATGGCGCAGGTCCTCGGCGATGGGGCCGACCTGATGGGCCTTCACGGTGAGCAGCACGACCTCGTGGACGCCGGCCTCCTCCATGGATTTCGTGGCGCGCACGTCGCGCACATGGATCTCGGAGCCGTCCTCCTCGATCAGGCGCATGCCGTTGGCCTTGATCGCCTCCAGGTTGGCGCCGCGCGCGATGAAGGTGACCTTCTCCCCCGCATGGGCGAGCTTGATGCCCAGCTGGCCGCCGATGGCGCCGGCGCCGACGATCGCGATGCTCATGGCTTCCCGTCCCTAGTCCTTTGAGGGCGCGGCGCTTTGCACAGCCTCGTCCCTGATGTCCCGTTCGGCATTACCTCGGCGGTGGCCGTCTGCAAAGCATGGGCCCCGGCGAGGGATCGGAGATTGGTATTTTGAATGCCCGTCACCGTAGCCGAGCCGGCGGGCCGGTCCCACCGCAAAAAATTGCGGTCGTGCCCAAGAAAATTTGCACGCCGGACGCCGCCGCCGAGGTCTTCCGCCGGGTTTCGCGGCCGTGCGCCGAGTCCTGCTCCGCGCGGAACCTTTGCCGGAGCCCCCTGTTCAGTCTGCCGAGAGCGGCCGTCGACTTCGGTCGACGCGGGCCGCGAACGCCATCACGGAGACGTTTCGATGAGCAGCACCACGGACAGGATCAAGGGCCTCGCCAACGAGGCCGCCGGCACCCTCAAGCAGGGCGTCGGCAAGGCCACCGGCAACACCCGCCTCCAGGCGGAAGGCAAGGTCCAGGAGCTGAAGGGCGAGGCCCAGCAAACCCTCGGCAAGGTCAAGGACGGTGTGCGGAACGCCGCCGGCCGCATCTGATCGCGCCCGCGCGCGTTCGATCCGCAGACCTTTCGAGCCAACGAGGACCATAGACGATGAACCGAGACCGTATCGAAGGCAGCGTGCGCCACCTCCGGGGGCGCGGGAAGACGGCGCTGGGCGCGCTCACCGGACACCCGCGCCAGCAGGTCGAGGGCGCCGTCGACCAGGTGGCCGGCGCCATGCAGGCGGGCTACGGCCGCGCCCGCGAGAGCGCGGAGCACCTTCGCCGGGACGGCGAGCGCGCCTATGCCGAGACCCGCGAGCGCGGTCGCGCCCTGGCCGACGAGGCGGTCGACCGGGGAATCCACTACCGCGACGAGGCGCTCAAGCGCGGCCGGCACTACCGTGGCGAGGCGATCGAGCGTAGCCGCGCCTTGGCGCACAAGGCCGACGACAACCGCATGGCGACCCTGCTCGTCGTGGCGGCGGCCGCCTTCGGGCTGGGCCTCATCCTGAGACGGCGCTGACGGGTCCGGCGCTTTCCCGGCGCCCGGCCTTGCCGTAAACCCGCCGGGGCCCGCCGCCGGGCCTCGACGGGGCCTTTTCCATGCCGGTACGCGCCTGGGGCGACCTGACCACGCTGGATTGCGGCGCGCTTTCGGGCGCGGTCGCCGTGCTTCCGGTCGCCGCCGTCGAGCAGCACGGGCCGCACCTGCCGCTCGCCACCGACGTCATCATCGCGGAAGGCTATCTCGCGCGGCTCGTGGCCCATGTGGCGGCGGATGTCGACGCCCTCGTCCTGCCGGTGCAGGCGATCGGCAAGTCCGACGAGCACGACGCCTATCCCGGCACGCTGACGCTCGGCACAGAGACGGCCCTGCATGCCTGGACCGAGATCGGCGCCGGCGTCGCCGCCGCCGGATGCCGGCGGCTTGTCATCGTCACCTCGCATGGCGGCAACAGCGCGCTGATCGATCTCGTCGCGGGGACCCTGCGCGCGCGCCACGCCATGGTCGCCGTCACCACCTCGTGGAGCCGGCTCGGCTACCCGGAGGGCCTGTTTCCGCCCGAGGAGATCGCCCACGGCATCCATGCGGGCGGTATCGAGACGGCGCTGATGCTGGCCCTGCGGCCCGACCTCGTGCGCCGCGAGGCCGTCGCCGACTTCCCCTCCCGCAGCCTCTCGATGGCGCGCGATTTCGCGCATCTGCGCGCCGGGCGTCCGGCCGCGCTGGCCTGGAAGGCGCAGGATCTCCACCCCTCCGGCGCGCTGGGCGATGCCCGGCTCGGCACGGCGGAGGCCGGCCATGCGGCCCTCGACCACGGCGCGAAGGCGTTCGCGGAACTGCTCGCGGACGTGGCGCGGTTCCGGCTGGAGCCGTGAGCGCGTAACCGCGCGGACGCCCCCCGCGAAGCTTCGGCATCCCTCGACGGGAATGCCGGAGGCCCCTCATGAGACCCTTGTTCCTTCTCGCCCTGCCGCTGCTCGCGGCCCTTCCCGCGCGGGCCGCCGAGCGGCCGGTGGTGATCGAGCTGTTCACCTCGCAGAGCTGCTCGTCCTGCCCGCCCGCCGAGGCGCTGCTCGGCGAATACGCCGCGCGGGGCGGCGACGTGCTGCCGCTCGCCTTCCACGTCACCTACTGGAACGGGCTCGACTGGCGCGACACCTTCTCCCTGCCCGCCGCCACCGAGCGGCAGTCCGAGTACGCCGCGCGGCTCGGCGAGGGCAGCTTCACGCCGCAGCTCGTCGTGGACGGCCGCCGCAGCGTCGTCGGCTCGCGGCGCGGCGAGGTCGACGCGGCGATCGGGCAGGCGCGGGCGGAGGCGCAAGGGGCGACGGCGCTCTCCCTCGGCCGCAGGGGCGGCGAGCTCGTGGTCTCTGTCGCGGCCGGCAGCGGATCGGGCACGCTGACCCTCGTGGGCTTCGACCGTGCCCACACCACGGCGGTGGCGCGGGGCGAGAACGCCGGGCGCAGCATCACCCAGGCCAACATCGTGCGCTCCGTGCGCGGGCTCGGCCGCTGGACGGGGGCGGCGCAGACCCTCGCGACGCCGCTGCCCCAGGGCACGGACGCCGCCGTGCTGCTCCAGGGGCCGGACGGACGCATCCTCGGCGCGGCCCGGCTCGGCGCCGCGTCCTGAATCCGCCGCGCCGGACGTAACCGCCGGCGGTTGCCGGCGAAGACCCTGCGACGCCGGGGCTCCTCCCGGCCTCGCCCAACCAAGGACCGAGGATCGATCCCATGCGCCGTTCCCTGCTCGCCGCCTCCGCCGCCCTGCTCTCGCTGGGCTTCGCCGCCGCTCCCGCCCTCGCCGTCGACTCCATGGCCAAGGATTCCATGAAGAAGGAGGACGCCATGAAGCACGACTCGATGAAGCACGACTCCATGGCCAAGGACTCCATGAAGAAGGACGACGCCATGAAGCACGACTCGATGAAGCACGATTCCATGGCGAAGGACTCCATGAAGAAGGACGGCGACAAGCACTGAGCCCGCTTGCACCGAGCCGCTCGGGCGCGGCGGCCGGGTCTCCCGGCCCGGCCGTCCGCCCGTCACCGAAGAGGGTCCGATGAACCTGTCCTACGGCATGGGCCACTTCGCCGCCGCCTCCGGTCCGATGGCGGCTTCCGTCCCGGACCGGCGCGCCGTAAGAGAAACCGCCGCGGCGCGCCGCCGGGACGGGTCGACGATGCTGCTCGACGAGAGGCTCTCGGCCGACATGGCCGCCGCCCAGGCCGGGGACGAGGCCGCCTATCGCCGCCTGCTGCGCGCCTGCGTGCCGGTGATCGCCGGCATGGCGCGGGCTCAGGGAGCGCGGGGCGATGCCGTCGACGATGTCGTGCAGGACACGCTGCTGACGCTCCACAGGGCGCGCGCCACCTACGATCCGGCACGCCCCTTCCTGCCCTGGCTGCGGGCCATCACCCAGCGCCGGGCCATCGATGCCCTGCGCCGCAAGGGCCGCCGTCCCCAGGAGGTCCACGATCCCCTCGCCTACGAGGCCCATGGCGATGCCGGCCCGCTGCCCGGCGAGGCCCTGGAGGCGCGCGAGCGCGACGGCACCCTCGCGGCGGCCGTCGCCGCGCTGCCGCCGGGCCAGCGCGAGGCGGTGGAGCATCTCGCCTTCCGCGAGCGCTCCCTCGACGAGACCGCGACGATCACCGGCCGCAGCAAGGGCGCGCTCAAGGTCAACCTGCACCGGGCCCTGAAGGCCCTGCGCGCGAATCTCTCGCGCGGGAAGGAGAACGGGGATGTCTGAGGCGTCGCGTCACGACGACCTCGTCGAGCGGCTGGCCGGGGGGCTCTCGCCGGTGCGGCGCCTGCCGCCGCCGCTGTGGCGCGCCCTCTCCTGGCTCGGCGTCGCCGCCGGGCTCGGCCTCGCGCTCATGCCCATGGCCGACATGCCGGCGCTCGCCGGCCGGATGGCGGTTCCCGATCTGCGCTTCGCGGCCCTCGGCGCCCTGCTGACGGCGGCTGCGGCGGCCTTCGCCGCCTTCCAGATCAGCGTGCCGGGCCGCTCCCTGCGCTGGGCGCTGCTGCCGGTGCCGCCCGCGCTGCTGTGGATCGGGGCCAGCGGGCTCGGCTGCCTGCGCGGCGTCGTCGTGGGCGGCACCGACCTGCCGGACGCGCACCAGATGGAGGGCTGCTTCGCCTTCATCGTCGGCTTCTCGCTGCCGCTCTCGGTGCTGCTCGTGTGGATGCTGCGCCGGGCCTGCCCGCTTCACCCGACCCTGACGGCGGTGCTCGGCGGGCTCGCGGCCTCGGCGGCGGCGGCGGTGCTGCTGCTGCCCTTCCACCCGCACGATGCCACCGCCACCGATCTCGCCGGCCATGCTCTGGCCGTCGCGGGGGTGGTCTGGATCAACGGGCTGGCGGGCGGGCGCCTCCTCTCCCGCCGCTCCGGCACGCCGGAGAGGACCTGATCTAGGAGCGCTCTCCCGGACAGGCGCCCGGCCAATCGACGATCCGGTCGGGCAGCTCGTCGGCGGAGAACTCCTCCTCGTTGCCGGCGAGCCTGCCGCGCACCGATATGCCGGCCTCGTGGACGCTCGCCTTGCGGCCGGAGACCAGCGGGTGCCAGGGATAGAGGTCGAGGCCGTCGCGCACGAGGCGATAGGCGCAGGTCGGCGGCAGCCAGGGCAGGGCGCGCACGGTCTCCGGGGTCAGGCGCACGCAGTCCGGCACCCGCTTCTGGCGGCGCGGATAGTCCCGGCAGCGGCAGCCGATCCCGTCGAGGAGCGTGCAGCCGATATCCGTGTGGTAGACCTCGCCGGTATCCTCGTCCTCGAGCTTGATCAGGCAGCAGCGGCCGCAGCCGTCGCAGAGGCTCTCCCACTCGTCGGGCGAGAGCTGCTCGAGGGTCTTGCTGCGCCAGAACGGCGCATCGGCCGTATGGCCGCGGCGCGGTCTGTCGGTCATCGGTCGAACCCGTGCGGGAGCGTGGAGGCTGTCGCGCCCTCTCTGCCGGAGGAGGACGCGCCCGGCAACCCGTCCGCCCCGCCGCCACCGCCGCGCCGCATTGCCGGTTAACCTTGACGACGGGTTGACGGCACGCGGCCGCAACCCGCCGCGCGCCCGGCGCTTAAGCCCTCGCGGCGGGCCATGCGGCTTGGTAGAGAAGAGCGGTCGGCCGGCTCTCGTCGCCCAGCCGCAGGCTCCGGCCGCAAGGCGCGCGGGCAACCCGAGGAAGCGGATTCGTGCGCCTGCCGAACGCCAGCCAGATCGTCACGCAGGTCAAGCGCGCCGCGCTGGCCTTCGACGCCTGGGTGAATGCCAGCCTCTACGACAGCGGCCGCTCGGGCAGCGAGGCCTATGGGCGCTTCCGCGAGCGCATGAACGTCTTCGCCTTCCGGGGCTGGAAGCGCGTCGTGCTCGACCTCACCAGCGAGGGCGTCACCATCGGCACCGGCGGCGGCATCCTGATGCTGGCGCTCGCGCAACCCGCCTTCAACCTGACCAGCGACAACTGGCTCAAAGCACAGGACCTCGCCGTCACCTTCCTCGACCGTTACGGCACCGAGGTCGGCCGGCGCGGGATCAAGCACGACGATTCGCTCAAGCTCGACGAGTTTCCCGAGATCATGATCCGGGCCCTGGTCTCGACGGAGGACAGGCGCTTCTACGAGCACTGGGGCATCGACCCGATCGGGACCTTACGCGCCGTGGTCTCGAACTCGCGCGGACGCGGCAACACCCAGGGCGGCTCCTCGATCACGCAGCAGCTCGCCAAGAACCTCTTTCTCACCAACGAGCGCTCGCTGGAGCGCAAGATCAACGAGGCCTTCCTGGCGCTCTGGCTCGAAAGCCATCTGACCAAGAACGAGATCCTGAAGCTCTATCTCGACCGCGCCTACATGGGCGGCGGCACCTTCGGCGCGGTTGCCGCGGCGGATTATTATTTCGGCAAGCCGCTGAAGGACATCAGCCTCGCGGAAGCCGCCATGCTCGCCGGCCTGTTCAAGGCGCCGACGAAATACGCGCCCCACGTCAACCTGCCCGCCGCCCGCGCCCGCGCGGCGGACGTGCTGCACAACATGGTGGAGGCCGGCTTCCTCACCGAAGGCCAGATCCAGACGGCCTTGCGCAACCCGGCGACCCCCGTGACGCGCACCCGCGACATCACGGCGGACTATTACCTCGACTGGGCCTTCGGCGAGATCAAGGCCATGGCCGACGCCGGCAAGTTCAAGAACGACCGCGTGCTCACCGTGAAGACGCCGCTCGACGTGCCGCTCCAGAAGCGCGCCGACGAGGTCGTGGCCGATACCCTGCGCAAGTTCGGCGACCAGTACGACGTCGACGAGGCGGCGATGGTCATCCTCGATCCCGACGGGGCCCTGCGCGCCATGGTCGGCGGCGCCGATTACGGCGAGAGCCAGTTCAACCGCGCCACCGACGCGCTGCGCCAGCCGGGCTCCTCGTTCAAGCCCTATGTCTATGCCGCGGCGCTGGCCTCGGGCGTGTTCAAGCCGGACACCACGGTGGTCGATTCGCCCGTGTGCCTCGGCAACTGGTGCCCGCAGAACTACGGCCGCTCCTATTCCGGCCGCCAGCCCATGTGGCTCGCGGTGGCGAAGTCGATCAACACGATCCCGATCAAGGTCTCGATCGCGCTCGGCAAGGCCGTCGGCATCAAGGGCGACTTCCAGGCCGCCAAGGCCGGGCGCGTCAAGATCATCGAGACGGCGCATGCCATGGGCATCACCACGCCGCTGGTGGATTCGGTCTCGCTCCCCATCGGCTCGGCCGAGGTGCGGGTGATCGACCAGGCGGCGGGCTACGCCGTCTTCGCCAACGGCGGCAAGCGCGCCACGCCCTACGCCGCGATGGAGGTGAAGAACTCCTCCGGCGAGGTGATCTACCGCCATTCCGACGAGAAGCCCGAGCAGGTGCTCTCGACCGGCGTCGTCGCCGACATGAACTACATGCTGAACAAGGTGGTCGAGGAGGGCACGGCCCGGCGCGTGCAGATCGAGGGCGTCAAGATCGCCGGCAAGACCGGCACGACGAACGCCTACCGCGACGCCTGGTTCGTCGGCTACACGGGCAATTACGTCGGCGCGGTCTGGTACGGCAACGACGACCACACCTCCACCAACAAGATGACCGGCGGCTCGCTGCCCGGCCTCACCTGGCACGACGTGATGGAGACCGCCCACAAGGGCATCGAGCTCAAGCCCCTGCCGGGCCTCAAGGACGGCGGCCGCCCGGCGGCGCAGGCCAAGGCGGACGACGCCGCGCCGGGGAGCCAGCCGGGCGCCTCCGGCAAGCTGTCGCGGCGCTCCTTCGAGGTCATCGGCGGCCTGACGGGGCTTTTCCGGGACGTGGCGCCCGCCGCCCCGGCGGGCTTCAAGCCAGGGGCCGAGGGGCCGGCCGGCGGCAGCTTCGCCGAGGGCAACCGTCCCGCCGGCCGCTTCGCGACCCCGTGAGCGCGGAGGCTTTTTTCGCGTGAGCGGTGGGGCGCAGACGATCACCGGCTCGGAGGCTGCCTCGGGCGAGGAGGCGGGTCCGCTCCGGCGCGGCCTGCGCCGCGTCGTGACGCGCTCCTCGCGGGTCTGGCTCTCGCTCTACGCCCTCGCGCTCGGCGCCGGGCTCGGGCTGGGGAGCGCCGACTGGGCGACGCGCGGCGGCTATCCGTTCGGCGGGGTTCCGGTGGGAAGCTGGACGGCCTGGCCGCGCTCGGGCTCCGTCGGCTCCGATCCCTATACCCGCGCCGTCAACGCGCGGCGGGGCGAGATCGCGCTGGCCATCGGGGAGGGCATGCTGCTCACCGCCGCGAGCGACGATGCCGGGCGTGGGCTCGACGCCGGCTGCACCTACCGCATCGCCGGCAACACCCCGCCCGCCCGCGCCTGGACGCTCACCGTCGCCGGGCGCGGCAAGCGCGATCCCGAGCGGCCGCTGCTGCGCGAGGGCTTCACCTCGACGGAGGTGCTGCGCGAGCGCGACGGCCGCTTCGTCGTGACGCTGAGCCCCGAGGTCGAGCCCGGCAACTGGCTGCCGACCCCGCGCGCCAGCGGTCCGCTGCGGCTGGCCCTGCGCCTCTACGACACGCCGGTCGCGGCGAGCGTCGCCTCCCTCGACCGGGACGCGCTCCCCGCGATCACCCGCGTGGGATGCCCCCGATGAAGGCGCCTTTCCTCCTCGCCACGGCGGCCGGGCTGGTGATGGCCGGCATCGTCCATATCGTCACGGTGCTGGCGATCCCGCTGCTCTCGGAATCGGACGCGCTCACGCGGGCGCAGGCGAGCGAGAGCCTCGACCATCCCTTGCGCATCTATACCCTCGCCACCGGGGACAACCCGGCCCCGGCCGAGGCGTGGCTGCCGATCCCCGATCCGGCGGTGGCGGTGGGCGTCTGCGCCTACGATCTCGGGGACGGCCCGATGCGCGTCTCGGCCCGCACGGGGCCGCTCGCCCTGTCGCTCGCCGTGCACGGGCGGCGCGGCTCGTTCTATGCCGTGACCGATCAGGCGGCCGTGCGCGGGGCGCTCGACCTCGTGATCCTCACCCGCGCCCAGTACGACGAGGCGCTCGCCAACGACGACGAGAACGAGCCGAGCCGCGACGTGCGCATCGTCGCGCCGGAGGCGAAGGGCTTCGTGGTGATGCGCGTCGTCGCCGGCCTGCCGAGCCAGCGTCCGGCCGCCAACGAGGCGGTCCAGGCGGTGTCCTGCACCCTCGACGCCCCCGGCGACGAGCCGGCCAAGCCGAAGGGCTGAGACCGCCCCGTCCTAATTCTTCACGACGAGGGGGGCTGCCGGCGGCGGCAGGCTCGCGGCGGCGGTGGCGCCGGGGGCCAGCCCGCAGCGGATGGCGGCGTCCGGCGGCAGCAGCGGATCGAGGAGCGCCCGGCGCCCGGCCAATCCGGTGAGCGCGCGCTCGGCCGCGACGGCCTCCGTGCCCGGAACCTCGATGAGCAGATGCTCCAGCGCGTAGCGGTAGCCCTCGGCGCGCTCGGCCGCCGCGAGGCGGACCCAGGCGATGAGGCAGCGGTTCTCGCCCACCCGCATCGCCGCCTCGCGCACGTCGTCGTCCTCCAGGGTCTTGACGAAGGGCAGGCTGCGCAGCCTGAGCGCGTCGGCGTCGATCACCCGCTGCGCCGTCGCGGCGAAGAGCGGGATCAGGCGGCCGTCCGCGACGATGTCGTCGCCGAGCCGGCGGTAGCGCGACACCGGGGAGCGGAAGGCCCCGGCCATCAGCGAATCGTGATAGTCGGCCACCTCCGGCCAGCGCCAGGAGGGCGGCAGCACCCGCGTGCGCGTGAGGTTGGCGAGGACGTCGAGGAAGGCGTCGCGGGTGAAGGCCGGCATCAGGAAGCGCCAGGCGCGATCGCGCAAGACCGTCTCGTCGTCCGTGAAGGCGAAGGCGGAGGCCGGTTCGCCGCGCGTGCGGGCGGCGAGGGTGCCGGTGGTCTCGACGAGGCTGTTCCAGGCGCCCGGTTTCGGCCGGCCGAAATCGCCCTCCTGCGCGCAGGCCCCGAGCAGGACGAGCGGCGCCAGGATCCAGCGCGAGCGGGGCGGGCGCGGCGGCACGGTTTCCGACGCGGACGTTCAGGAGCGGCGGCGGCGGCGCGGGGCCGGCTCGACCGCTTCCGGCATGCGCTCGTAGCGCACGCCGAGGAAGAGCAGGATTTTTCCGCGCGGCTCGTCGTCGCGCAGGGCGTCGCGCTGGCGAAGGCGGTGGGTCGGGAAGGGGACCACCGAACCGGTCCGCGCGCGGATGGGCGCCGAGGGGCCGGGCGGAGGGGCGGGCATCGTGTCGCAGGCCATGTCGAAGCTCCTTGCGTGTCTCACCGGGGGCGGCGCGGATCGCGGCCGGTCCCCCGGACGGGGACGTCGGCAGGGTGTCTCGTCGGTACGAGCGAAAATCAGCACGACATGGTTAACGGAGCGTTGTCGAAGCGCACATGGCGGTCGCTCCACGGCCCGGTTTTCCGGCTGGCAGGTGACTTGCATGGCCTGTTGAGCCCATGGCGGGCGTTTCCTCCCTTTTGACTTGGGCCCCGTGCGTCTCGCGCGGGGCCCTCTTTCTGTCCGGCCCCCGTCCCGGCCGCCTGTCACCCGGTGGCAACAAGGGGAACCTCCCGCGCCCGGCGACGCTTGCCTCCCCGGCGCGCCGGCAGATATGCCCTCCCCCATGCGCGCTCAGGACGAAGGACAGAGCTTCATGCGAGCGGATACCGCCGGACCCCGTCGCTTCCCCACGCGCCTCAAGCGGCGCCTGCTGGCCCTGCTCGGGGCCTCCTGCGTCGTGCTGCCGATGCTGGCGAGCCCGGTCATGGCGCAGCGCGAGGACCAGGGCTTGCAGCTCGGCTGTGCCAACGACTATTTCCGCCTCTGCGCAGGCGTCGACCCCAACAGCGACGAGGCCGAGGCCTGCATGACGAAGAACCGCAAGCGGCTCTCCCCCGATTGCCGCAAGGCCATCGGCGTCTACGACAAGAAGACGGGTACGAAGTCCTTCCAGGACGACTGACCGCGTCGGGAGGGGGCGGCGCGGTATCGGACGGGGGTTCGAGGGAAGACGATGAGCCTCACCGTTGCGGTCCAGATGGACCCGATCCAGGCGATCAGGATCGCCGGAGATACGACCTTCGCGCTGCTGCTCGAGGCGCAGGCGCGCGGGCATCGCCTGATCTACTACACGCCGGACCGCCTCTCCCTTCAGGGCCGGCGGGTCACGGCCCGCGTCCAGGACCTGAGCGTGCAGGACGTGGAGGGCGCGCATGCGAGCCTCGGCGAGATCCGCCGCGTCGACCTCGCGGAAGCGGACGTAGTGCTGATGCGCCAGGACCCACCCTTCGACATGGCCTATGTCACGGCGACCCATATCCTGGAGCGCCTGCCGGCCTCAACCCTGGTCGTCAACGACCCGAGGGAGGTGCGCAACGCTCCCGAGAAGCTCTTCGTCCTCGACTTCCCCGAGCTGATGCCGCCGACGCTGATCAGCCGCGACAAGGCGGAGATCGAGGCGTTCCGGGCCGAGCACGGCACCGTGGTGATGAAGCCCCTGCACGGGCACGGGGGCGCCGCCGTGTTCCGGGTGTCCGAACGAGACCCGAATTTCGGCTCGATGTTCGACCTCTTCTCCGCCACCTTCCGAGAGGCCTGGGTGATCCAGCGCTTCCTCGAGAAGATCACCGAGGGCGACAAGCGCATCATCCTCGTCGACGGGGAGCCCATGGGCGCGATCAACCGCGTGCCGGCGGTGAACGACATCCGCTCCAACATGGTGCGCGGCGGCGCGGCGGCGGCCTCCGACCTCACCGAACGCGAGCGCGAGATCTGCGCGACCATCGGCCCGGAGCTGCGCCGGCGCGGCCTGATCCTCGTCGGCATCGACGTGATCGACGGGCATCTCACCGAGATCAACGTGACCTCGCCCACCGGCATCCGCGCCATCCGCCGGCTCGGCGGGCCCGATCTCGCGGTCTCCGTCTGGGACGCGATCGAGCGGCGCCTCGCGGCGCGGGGCGCCTGAGCAGGACGCTCCGCCTTCCAAAGAAAAATCCGGCGGATCGGCGCCGGGCGCCTGCGGCGGCGCCCGTCTTGCGTCCGCCCGGCGCCGGCTTCCCTCTTCGCATCGGACGCGACCATGCCCGAAACCCCCGTCTTCGCCACCGCCGCCGTCGCGGCCCCTCACCGGCTCGCCGCCAAGGCCGGCCAGGGCGTGCTCGCGCAGGGCGGCAACGCCATCGAGGCCATGGTCGCGATGGCCGCCGCCATCGCGGTGGTCTACCCGCACATGAACGGCATCGGCGGCGACGGCTTTTGGCTGGTGCGCGAGCCCGGAGGCCGGGTGCGCGGCATCGAGGCCTGCGGGCCCGCCGGCAGCCTCGCCACCATCCGGCGCTACCGCGAGAAGGGATACGACGCGATTCCCTCGCGCGGGCCGGACGCGGCGGTGACGGTGGCGGGCACCATCGGCGGCTGGAGCCTCGCCCTCGATCTGTCCCGTGCGCTGGGCGGCCGCCTGCCGCTCTCCGCGCTCCTCGCCGACGCGATCCGCCATGCGCGCGAGGGCTGCCCGGTCTCGCCGAGCGAGGCGCGCTACGTGCCCCAGGAGCTCGACACGCTCCACGGCGCCCCGAACTTCGCCGCGACCTTCCTGAAGGACGGCAAGCCCTGGCCGGAGGGCGAGATCCGGCGGCTGCCGGCCCTCGCCGCGACGCTGGAGCAGCTCGCCCATGCCGGGCTCGACGATTTCTACCGGGGCGATCTCGGCCGGGAGATCGCCGCCGATCTGGAGCGGCTCGGCGCCCCCGTCACGCGCGCCGATCTCGAAGCCTACGCGGCCCGCGAGCGGGCGCCCCTCTCGCTGCGGCGGCGCGACGCCACGCTGTTCAACTTCCCGCCCCCGACCCAGGGGCTGGCGGCGCTGATGATCCTGGGGCTCTTCGACCGGCTGAACGTCACGGCGCCGGAGACGCCGGACCATTATCACGGGCTGATCGAGGCGACGAAGCGGGCCTTCTCCGTGCGCGACCGCGTGGTCACGGATTTCGACCGCCTGAGGCACGACCCGGCGACCTTCCTCGATCCCGCGTTCCTCGCCCGCGAGGCCGGCGCGATCCGCATGGACCGGGCAGCGAGCCTGCCGATCCGCCGCCCCGACGAGGGCGACACCGTCTGGATGGGCGCCATCGACAAGGACGGCATGGCAGTGTCCTTTATCCAGTCGGTCTATTGGGAATACGGCTCGGGCACGGTGCTGCCGGCCACCGGCATCTGCTGGCAGAACCGGGGCACCTCGCTCTCCCTCGATCCGAACGCCGTCAATCCGCTGGAGCCGGGCCGGCGCCCCTTCCACACCCTGATCCCGGCGCTCGCCGTCTTCGACGACGGCCGCGTCATGCCCTATGGCAGCATGGGCGGGGACGGGCAGCCTCAGTTCCAGTCGCAGATCTTCACCCGCTACGCCGATTACGGCATGAGCCCGGCCGACGCGGTCGACGCGCCGCGCCTGCTCTACGGCCGTACCTGGGGCGCGGAATCGCTCACGGTGAAGGTCGAGGATCGCTTCGATCCCGCCTGCATCCGGGCCTTGCGCGCGCGCGGCCACGACGTCGAGGAGCTCGGCGGCCCCTATATCGATTCGCTGGGCCATGCCGGCATGCTGATCCGCCATCCCGGCAACGGCCGCGTCGAGGCGGTGCACGATCCGCGCTCGGACGGAGGCGCCGAGGGTCTCTGAGCGCTCCCCGCGACGCCGGGAAGGCAGCCGCTGGCGCGGATGTTGCCTTCTCCCGGCGGTCCTGTGGAGTGTATTATGGATACAACAATTTCGAAGCGCCGCTGGGTGCAGCTCGCGCTCGGCCTCGTCGTCATGATGACGATCTCGAGCCCGCAATATGTCTGGACGCTCTTCACCAAGCCGCTGATGGCGACGACGGGCGCCAGCCTGCCGACGATCCAGTGGACCTTCACGATCCTGATCGTCCTCCAGACCTTCTTCTCGCCGATCCAGGGCTACCTGATCGACCGGTTCAGCCCCAAGCTGATGATCGCGCTCGGCGCGGTGCTGTCTGGCCTGGGCTGGGTGCTCGCCGCCAAGGTCACGACGATCTGGGGGCTCTACGCCACCTACGGGCTGTTCTGCGGCCTCGGCACCGGCATCGTCTATGTCGGCATCGTCGGGCTGATGGTGCGCTGGTTCCCCGACCGCCGGGGCTTCGCGGTGGGCATCGTGGCCGCCGGCTACGGCATGGGCGCGATGCTCTCGACCTTCCCGATCACCGACATGCTGGCGGCGTCGGGCTACCGGCATACATTGACCGTGTTCGGCTTCGTGCTCGGCGCCATCGGCCTGATCGCGGCCCTGGGCCTGCGCGCGCCGCATGCCGACGAGGTGCTGCCGGCGCCGGCCGTCAACCTCGCCACCGCCGCCCACGACACGGCCCCGAAGGCCATGCTCAAAACGCCGCTGTTCTGGCTGATGTTCGCGATGATGGCGATGATGTCGACGGGCGGCCTGATGGTGGTGGCCAACTTCGCCTCCTTCGCCCGCTCCTTCGGGGTGGCCGACGCCATGGTGTTCGGCTTCGCGGCGCTGCCCTTCGCGCTCACCTTCGACCGCATCACCAACGGCCTGACCCGTCCCTTCTTCGGCTGGGTCTCGGACAGGTTCGGGCGCGAGAACACCATGGCCATCGCCTTCTCGGGCGAGGCGGCGGCCATCGCCCTGCTCCTGGTGTTCCGCGAGAACGCCTACGCCTTCGCCCTGCTCTCGGGGGTGGTGTTCTTCGCCTGGGGGGAGATCTTCTCGCTCTTCCCCTCGCTCCTGACCGACACCTTCGGGACGAAGCACGCCACCACGAATTACGGCTTCCTCTACATGGCGCAGGGGGTGGGCTCGCTGCTCGGCGGTCCGGTCGCTGCGGCGATCTACGACGGGGCGGGAAGCTGGATGCCGGTGTTCTGCATCGCCATCGCGCTGGACCTGATCACCGCGACGCTGGCCTATCTCGTGCTCAAGCCCGCCCGCCGGAACTGGCTCGGCCTCGGGCCCTCCGAGCCCGCGCTGGCGACGGCCAAGCCCGCCCTCGGCTGAGACCGAAATGGTTAGCCGCCGATGTGCGCATCCGCACGTCGGCGGCGCCGGCCGCGACCCATATCCCGCTCAACGAAGAAAAGCAGCCCGATGTCTTCGTAGTATTCCTTCGGGAATACGACTTCTCAGGCTGTGTCGAAGCAAATGGATATGGTCATGAACACCCGTATCGTCTCGGTCGCTGCCGCCCTCCTGATCGCCGTCGCGCCGCTGTCCTCGGCCTCCGCGCGCAGCCTCGTCGGCTACGGTCATCCCGGCGGCGAGCAGACCGCCGCGGTCGCGCCCTACGCCTCGGAGGACGTGATCGTCACCGGCTCGATCGGCCTCCGCGAGGCGGACTCCTCGGCCAAGTACGGCAACGCCAACCAGCCGGAGCGCTCGGTTCCGCAGTTCGGCACCACCTCCGGCGGTCCGGCCTTCTGACCGGCCCTCTCGTCCCGGACGGCGACAGGCGGCGGAGCATCGGCTCCGCCGCCTTTTCCATGCCCGGCCCTCAGCCCCGCGTGGCGGTGACGGCGAGCGCGGGCTTGTGGTTGAGGGTCTGGAAGACGACGCAGTAGCGCTCCGTCAGCTTGAGGAGCTGGTCGAGCTTCTCCTGGGGGGCGTCGGTGTCCAGCGCGAAGGAGAGGCGGATGGCGCGGAAGCCCACCGGCGCCTCCTTGTCGACGCCGAGCGTGCCGCGGAAGTCGAGATCGCCCTCGGCGCTCACCGTGCCGGCGCGCAGCGGGATCTCCAGGGCGGTGGCCACCGCCTTCACGGTGACGCCGGCGCAGGCGACGAGTGCCTCGAGCAGCATGTCGCCCGAGCACAGCTCGGCGCCCGATCCGCCGGTCGCCGGATGCAGGCCGGCGATGGCCAGCGCCCGCCCCGTCTCGACCTTGCAGGCGATCGAGCTGTCGTCGAGGGTGCCCTTGGCCTTGAGCGTGATGACGGCCGAATTCGGCGTGGAGCGGTACTGGTCCTTCAGGGGGGCCTGAAGCGCGCGCAGGGTTGTGGCGTCCATGGGATGTTTCCTCGGTCTCTTGTCTGGCGTTCCGATGCCGACCGCCGTTAGCGGTTCGAGCCGGCAAGCTCAAATCGAATCGGCCCGATGAGATGGGGCAGCCCCGCCGCTACCACCAGGCGGCGCTCGGTTCGGCCACCCTGTCCGTCTCGGCGGGCCGCAGCGAGCGATCGAGGGCGGCCAGGATGCGCCGGGCCGCCGCCTCGCTCGACGCCGCGGCCGGATCGCGCGGACGGGCGAGGGGCAGGGCGACGGTGTCGTCGAGCCGGCCGGGCTTGGGCCGCATCACCACCACCCGGTCGGCCAGCGCCACCGCCTCGCCGACATCGTGGGTGACGATGAGGACGGTCGGCCGCGTCTCCGCCCAGAGCGCCAGGAGATGCCCGTGCAGGTCGCGCCGGGTGAAGGCGTCGAGCGCCGAGAACGGCTCGTCGAGGAGCAGCACGCGCGGGTTGGCGACGAAGGCGCGCGCGATCGAGACCCGCTGCTGCTGGCCGCCGGACAGTTCCCTCGGCCAGCGCCGCGCGTGCTCGGAAAGCCCGACCCGTTCGAGGGCATGGGCCACGCGCGCCTCGCGCTCGGCGCGGGGAACGTCGGAGAGCCCGAAGCCGACATTGCCGGCGACGTCGAGCCAGGGCAGCAGGCGCGGCTCCTGGAAGACGAGCCCGACGAACGGATGGGGGGCCGAGATGGTCTCGCCGTCGAGGCGGATCGCGCCGGCGCTCGCCCGGTCGAGCCCGGCGACGAGCCGCAGCAGAGTGGTCTTGCCGCAGCCCGAGCCGCCGATCAGCGCGACGATCTCGCCGGCCGGCACCGCGAGCCGGATGTCCGAGAGCGCCCGCGTGCCGTCGGCATAGGTCTTCGAGAGATCGTCGATGTCGAGCATGCGCCGCCCCCGTCCCGCCGCGCTCCTCCGAGGGGCACGGCCTGTCGCGCCAATGCCATAGGCGGCGGGGGCCGCCAGTGCTAGGCGGGTGGCGTCGAGAGGGAGTGCCGAGCATGCCGGGACAGGTCCGCCGGGGCGCGATGCTCGCGCTCGCCGTCCTCGCCGCGCTTCCGGCTTCCGCCGCCGATCTGCGCGAGCCCGTCCGCGCCGGGCGCTTCCTCGCCACCTGCGAGCATCTCGGCCGGTTCTGCTCCGCCGACGGGTGCGGGCGCGATCAGATCGACGCCGCGCTCGCCTGCCGCGCCCTGTGTCCGGGCTCGGTCACGCTCCGGGTGGTGCCGGCCCGCTGCCCCCTGCCGGAGCCGGTCGTGCTGCGCCGGCGCGGGTGATCGGCGTTCTGAATTCAGATTCGCCACAGTTCTGGGCGGGGCGCGGCATGTCTCCGCGCCGGGCATGTGCGTTTTAGGCCCTCTGAATACGCGTGAAACCAATAGCGTGATCGTGCATTGACACGGGTCGACACATCACCGGCCGCACCGTGGCGGCTTACCGGGAGCGAGCGGCTCGCCGGACGCGGAAGGCACGCCGTCATGTACAAGAAGGATCTTCACCCACCCCATTCCGGCCCCGCCGCGAACCCGGTCCTGTACGGGATCGCCGCCGGCCTGGCGCAGCTCTTCCCGCCCGTGGACGCGCCGATGCACGGCAAGGACGAGCAGCACTCCGGCCGCGAGCGGCGCGACGAGGGCTCCGAGCGCGAGGGCGAGTAGGTCCCGTCAGAGGGTTTCGCGGGCCGTGTCCTGCCAGCGGGTCAGGGGGCGGGTCAGGGCCACGAGGATGGCGTCGGCGAGCTTCCCGAGGACGGCGAAGGCGATGATCGCGGCGAGGATCTGGTCCGGCTTGCTGAATTGCTGGCCGTCCACCAGCAGGTAGCCGAGCCCCTCGGACGCTCCCATCAGCTCCGCCGCCACCACGAACAGGAAGCCGAGGCCGAGCCCGGTGCGCAGCGCGATGAGCGTCGCCGGCAGCACGGCGGGCAGCAGGATGCGCCGTGCCAGGGCGAGCCGCGACAGCCGGAAGATGCGCCCGACCTCGACGAGCTTGCGGTCCACCGAGGCGATGGCGCCCGCCACCCCGACATAGACCGGGAAGAACACGCCCACCGCGATCAGCGCCACCTTCGGCGTCTCCAGGATGCCGAGCCAGAGGATGAAGAGCGGCACCCAGGCGAGGGAGGGCACCGCCCTCAGGGCCTGGAGGCTGGGGTCGAGCAGGTCGCGCGCGAGCGGCAGGGTGCCGGTGAGCGCGCCGACCGCGATCCCCGCCACCGCGCCGAAGGCGAAGCCGAGCAGTACCCGCAGCAGTGTCGCCGCGACATGCGTCCAGAGTTCGCCCGAGGCCGCGAGCCCGTAGAGGGTCGCGCCGATCCGGCTCGGCGGCGGCAGCAGCCTGCCCTGCGCGTAGCCGTTGCGGACGGCGAGCTCCCAGGCCAGCGCCAGCGCCAGCGGCAGGAGGATGCCGAGCGCCAGCCGGCCGGCTCTCCCGAGCGTCCTTCGCGCCGGGTGCGGGGACGGGCGGGTCGCCTCGCGGGGGAGGGACGAGGGGAGGGCGGGTGTTGCGGTCTCGGCCGGCATCCGCTCCTCCTAGAGGCGTTTGCCTCCGTGTGGAACGGGGGGCTCGCGGCTCTGCCGCCCCGCGCCCCGTCCGCGCGTCCGGTAAAGGGCTACCGGGCGGCCGGCGGGTTGAACTGCGGGTCGATCAGCGCCTCCACCGCCGCCTTCACGTCCGTCTCCGGCGGCACGATTCCGGCCTGCTGGAGGGCGATTCCCGCCGCGCGGATGCTGTCGGCCTGGGCCGGGCCGACGGCGGGATGGGACAGGTCGGTGCGCTCGACCTGGCGGGCGATCACCGGCTCCGGCAGCTTGGTGGCGGCCGCCAGCGCCGCCTTGAGCGCGTCCGGGTTCTTGAGCGCGAAGTCGCGGGCGCGCTCGTAGGCGGCGATCACGGTCCGCACGATCTCGGGATTCGCCTTGGCGAAGTCCTCGCGCACGTCGAGGACACCCCAGGTGTTGGCGGCGGGGTCGCGGAAGAACAGCACGTCGTCGTTCTCGATCTCGGAGGCCGCCATCATCGGGTCGAGCCCGGCCCAGGCGTCGACGTCGCCCCGGTCGAGGGCCGTGCGGCCGTCCGCGTGCTGGAGCAGCACGAGCTTGGCGTCCTTCTCGGTGAGCCCGGCGCCCTGGAGCGCCCGGATCAGGAAGATGTGCGGATCGGTGCCGCGCGTCACGGCGATGCGCTTGCCCTTGAGGTCGGCGACCTTGGCGATGCCCGTCCCTTTTCGGGTGACGAGGGCCGTCCATTCCGGCCGCGAGAAGGCGTAGACGACCTTGATCGGGTTGCCGTTGATGCGCGCCAGCAGCGCCGCCGCCCCCGCCGAGGAACCGATATCGATCGCCCCGCCGTTGAGGAACTCGAGCGCCTTGTTGGAGCCGAGCGACTGCGTCCAGCGCACCGTGATGCCCTGCGGCTTCAGGGCCTCCTCGAGATAGCCCTTCTCCTTCAGGAGCAGGCTCACGGGGTTGTAGGTCGCCCAGTCGAGCCGGACCTCCTTCACCTCGGCGGCGGAGGCCGCGCCGTGCGAGAGGAACAGGGCGAGGGCGGCGCTGGCGAAGGCGCGACGGGACAGGTGCATGGCGGGTCTCCCCGGCCCGTCGGACGCGGGCCTTTGCCGTCCGAGCTAAGGCGATCGCGTTCGGTTTGTCAAACGACAAATCCGCTGAAGAGAACGGATCACTCCAACTGCAAGAAGGCCGCGAGTTTTGCCTTCACCTCGGCGACGACCTGTCCGGGGGCCAGATCGGCGAAGCGCGCCCCGCGTTCGGACCAGGACACGGGCTTGCCCTGATCGACTAGGACGAATCCGTGGATCTTGAGATCCGAAGGCAGGGCGACCTCGTACGGATAGCCGCGCCCCCGACTGGTGATCGGGCACGCGAAGCAGCGCCCGACGAGACCGTTGTAGGATCGCGGCGTCAACACCAGTGCCGGGCGCCAAAAACCTTGCTCGGTCCCGACATGCGGACTGAAATCCAGAACGATAATCTCGCCGAGATCGGGACAATAGGGAGGGTTACCAGAACTCGGTTCCGATGGCTGGCCCGACGAAATGCTCGTCATGAAGATTGTCTTTCGTGATGCCGGCGAGCAATTCTTCGAATGTATAGCGTGGCGGCGTTACGTGTGGAGAGATGATGATCTGTCCATCTTCGACGCGCAGTTCGGCGCTGCTTCCTTCCTTGGCGCCGACATCCCGCAGGATGTGCGAAGGGATTCGAAGGGCAACGCTGTTACCCCACTTCGAGAACTGAACGATCATCTTTCGATCCAAACGGAAAGACGTGACGGCAAGCACGCGCGGGCCCATTGTCCCGCCAATGTGTATACTATGTAGATACGTTCGATTGGGGCGACCGTCAAGCGACCTGCACGGCTCGTGCGGAGCCGTATGGCGCGGCGGGTGACGGGTCTTGCGCCCCAGCCGCAACAAGTCCCGCTGTCGGCGCGGGCTTATCATGCTACGGGAGCGGCCATGTTCGACGCCGCCGCAGCCCTGGGCAAGATCCTTGAGGACCTCGACCGCGATGCCCGTGAGCCGACCCAGTTGCGGGCCGTCCTGGTCCCTCAGCTGAAGGCGGTGATCGAGCGCGGCCACAAGGAGGCCGAGCGCCGCCTCCTGAAGGACCGCGACGGCATCGCCTGCGCCCAGGCGATCAGCAACCTCACCGACGCCGTGGTCAAGGCGATCCACGACGCCGTGGTCTGGCGCCTCTACCCGGCCGACAACCCGACCACGGGTCAGCAGCTCGCCATCGTCGCCACCGGCGGCTACGGCCGGGGCACCATGGCGCCGGGCTCGGACATCGATCTGCTGTTCCTGCTGCCCTACAAGCAGACCGCCTGGTCCGAGAGCGTCGTCGAGGCGATGCTCTACGTGCTGTGGGACCTCAAGTTGAAGGTCGGACACGCCACGCGCTCGGTGGAGGAATGCCTGCGCGAGGGCCGCGCCGACATGACCATCCGCACGGCGCTGCTGGAGGCGCGCTTCCTGTTCGGCTCGCGCGCCCTGTTCGAGGAGCTGGTGACGCGCTTCGACGCCGAGCTGGTGATGGGCACCGCCCACGAGTTCGTGGAGGCGAAGCTGCGGGAGCGGGACACCCGCGTCGCCAAGGCCGGCTCCTCGCGCTACCTCGTCGAGCCGAACGTGAAGGACGGCAAGGGGGGCCTGCGCGACCTCAACACGCTGTTCTGGATCTCGAAATACACCTACCGGGTGCGCGATCAGGCCGAGCTCGTCGGGGCCGGCCTGTTCACGCCGGAGGAGTACCGGCTGTTCGAGCGCTGCGACGAGTTCCTGTGGCGGGTGCGCTGCCACATGCATTTCGTCACGGGCCGGGCCGAGGAGCGTCTCTCCTTCGGGTTGCAGCCGCGCATCGCCGAGCGCTTCGGCTACGGGGCGCGGGGCGGCCTGTCGGGCGTCGAGCGCTTCATGAAGGCGTATTTCCTGATCGCCAAGGATGTCGGCGACCTCACCGCCATCGTCTGCGCGGAGCTGGAGGCGCGGCACGCCAAGCGCACGCCCGTGCTCGACCGCTGGATCGGCCGCTTCCGCGACCGCTTCCGCGCCACCGCCATCGAGGCGGAGGATTTCTGGATCGACCACGGCCGCGTGAATCTGAGGGCGGAAGACGCCTTCGAGCGCGATCCGGTGAACCTGATCCGGCTGTTCTGGCTCGCCGACCGGCACAACCTGCCGATCCACCCCGATGCCAAGCGGCTCGCCAACCGCTCGCTCAAGCTCATCAACCACTCGCTGAGGATCGACGCGGAGGCCAACCGCCTGTTCCTCGACCTTCTGACCTCGCGCAACTCCCCCGAGACCATCCTGCGCCAGATGAACGAGGCGGGCGTGCTCGGCCGCTTCATCCCCGATTTCGGGCGCATCGTGGCGATGATGCAGTTCAACATGTACCACCACTTCACGGTGGACGAGCACCTGATCCGCTCGGTCGGCGTGCTGTCGGACATCGAGTCGGGCCGGGTCGAGGAGGAGCATCCCCTGTCCTCGCGGCTGATCGGCACGATCCAGCACCGCCGGGCGCTCTACGTCACCATCCTGCTCCACGACATCGCCAAGGGCCGGCCGGAGGACCATTCCATCGCGGGCGCCGCCATCGCCCAGAAGCTCTGCCCGCGCTTCGGCCTGACCCAGGTCGAGACCGACACCGTCTCCTGGCTGATCGAGCATCACCTGCTGATGTCGATGACCGCCCAGAGCCGCGACCTCTCGGACCCGAAGACCATCGAGAAGTTCGCCGCCGTGGTGCAGTCGCTGGAGCGGCTGAAGCTGCTCACCATCGTCACGGTGGCCGACATCAAGGCGGTCGGCCCCGGCGTCTGGACGGCGTGGAAGGGCTCGCTGCTGCGCACCCTCTACGACGAGACCGAGGTGCTGCTCTCCGGCGGCCATTCCGAGATCGCCCGCACCGACCGCACCCGCCTCATCCAGATGGCCCTGCGCGAGCAGCTCACCGACTGGGCGGCGGAGGATTTCGACGCCTATGCCGCGCGCCACAACCAGGCGTACTGGCTCAAGGTCGACAGCCTGCGCCACTTCAAGAACGCCGGCTTCATCCGGCGGCTGACGGAGGAGGGCCGCACCGTCGCCACCGACGTCGAGACCGATCCGATCCGGGGCGTCACCGAGATCACGGTCTATTCCCCCGACCATCCGCGCCTGCTCGCCATCATGACCGGGGCCTGCGCGGCGGCGGGCGGCAACATCGTCGACGCGCAGATCTTCACGACGAGCGACGGCTTCGCCCTCGATTCGATCTTCGTCTCGCGCGCCTTCGACCGGGACGAGGACGAGCTGCGCCGCGCCCGCCGCATCACCGCCGCCATCGAGAAGGCGCTGAAGGGCGAGATCAAGATCGCCGACCTCGTGGCCGACAAGCACCCGGTCTCGGCCCGCGCCAAGACCTTCCTGGTGCCGCCGGATGTGTTCATCGACAACGCGCTGTCGAGCCGCGAGACCGTGGTGGAGATCACCGGGCTCGACCGGCCGGGCCTGCTCTACGAGCTGACCACCGCGCTCTCCCGGCTCAACCTCAACATCACCTCGGCGCATGTGGCGACCTTCGGCGAGCGGGCGGTGGACGTCTTCTACGTCACCGACCTCACCGGCACCCGCGTCACCCAGCCCGACCGCCAGGCGGTGATCCGCGCGGCGGTGATGGAGGTCTTCGCCGGAGACGTCGCGGCGCTCAAGGCCGAGGGCCTGGAGGCGCTCGTCGCCGCGCCCCCTCCGCGCGAGCAGTGAGGGGCGCCGCCTCGGGTTGATTTCACGGCCCCGCCGCCTGATATCGGAGCCATCCCCGACACATTCGTTGCGACGACCGAACTCACGATGATGGGCAAAGACATGGACCACGAGGGCGCCAAGCACGCCGAGGCAACCGGCACGGAGGCGCGCGCCCAGGCCGAGGCCTTCGCGGAGGCGCAGACGCATGGCGGCCAGGGCTCCGATTTCGAGGCGCTCGCCGCCCTGACCGCCGAGCGCGACGAGCTCAAGGACCGCATGCTGCGCACGCTCGCCGAGATGGAGAACCTGCGCCGCCGCACCGAGCGCGAGGTCGCCGACGCCCGCGTCTACGCGGTGACGAACTTCGCCCGCGACCTCCTGAACTCCGCCGACAACGTCCGCCGCGCCATCGAGAGCGTGCCGGAGGCCGAGCGCGCCGCCGCCAGCGGCGCCCTGAAGGGCCTCCTCGACGGCATCGAGCTGACCGAGCGCGACCTCATCAAGACCCTGGAGCGCCACGGCGTGAAGCTCCTGGAGCCGCAGGGACAGCGCTTCGACCCGAACCGCCATCAGGCGATGTTCGAGGTGCCCAACCCCGACGTGCCCGCTGGCACCGTGGTGCAGGTGATGCAGTCGGGCTACGTCATCGGCGACCGGGTGCTGCGCCCGGCCCTCGTCGGCGTGGCCAAGGGCGGGCCGAAGCCCGCCGCCGGCCCCGCCGACGCGGCCTGAGCGGCCCTCAATCGTCGTCGTCGCAGGGCAGCGCGAGGGCGCCGTCGGCGATGAACTGCGCGGTCTGGCGGACCTTCGCGGGGGTCGCCGGATCGTCGGCGACGAGGCCGGCCTCCTCGTGGAGCCTGTCGTTGCAGGAGCAGTGGGCCAGCTTCCCCGCCGGCGGCGTGCAGGCGTCGTGATGCATGCAGGCGAGGTCGAGCGCGTCGATGGGCGGATGATTCGGGCCGCGATTGCCCGGTCCGCAGAAATTGCCGTGGATCAGCAGGGCGCCGTGCCTGATGTCGATGCGCGGGGTCTCCTGCGCGCTCGCCGACGATGAGGTGCCGGCGAGGACGAGGGCGAACGCGGCGGCGAGCGCCGGGTTTCGGTATGTCGTGAGGTCGGGCATCGCGGCGGTCTCCTGGTCGCTGGAAAGCTCCCCTCGAGACCGAAGATGGGATGGCTGTCCCGCAGGGCAACCATCCTCGTGTGCGCCGCAGCGAAGCGTCGCGGTGTTAGAACCGGTAGTTCACGCCGGCCCGCACCACGGTGAAGCTCGGGTCCGTCTTGCCGACCCCGTAATACGCGGCGGTTGTGGTGCTGTAGGAGGTTGGGTCGGCGTATCGCTTGCCGAGGTCGACGCGCAGGGCCTCGAGCTTGACCGAGATCTGGTTGGTGAAGGCGTACTCGATGCCGCCACCGAAGGCGTAGCCGGTGCGCGAGGTGCTCGGCAGCGTGTAGGAGTAGTAGCTGGCGCTCGACGGCGTCGAGCCGCCGGCATAGGCGAAGCCCCCCGTGCCGTAGATCAGCACCCGGTCGAAGGCGTAGCCGACCCGGCCGCGCACGGTGCCGAAATAATCGAGGCGCGGCGCGACGTTGTAGTAGGGCGTCGTCCCGAGATAGGTGGCGTTGGCCTTGGCGGAGGCCATGCCCTGGATGTCGGTCTCGACGCCGACGACGAACCCGGAGCCCGGCGTCAGTTGCAGGTTGTAGCCGATCTGGCCGCCGCCGGCGAAGCCGCCCTTGCCGCTCGAGCGGCTGACGGTGCCGCCGAAGGTCGGATCGGTGTAGCTCCCCGAGCCGTCGCGGAAGCCGTAGCCGGCGTTGAGGCCGGCATAGAGCCCCGTCCAGGTGAAGACCGGCAGCGCCGGGGCGAGGACGGGGGGCGCCTGCCGCCTCGGCAGGTCGGCGGCATGCGCGGATAGCGGGAGGACGCAGGCGAGCGCGCAGGCGGCCGCGATGCCGCGAAGCGCGGCCCGGTTCGAGCGGGACATGGAGGATCTCTTCTGTTGCGGGAGGGGAGGCGGGCCGGCGCTCAGAGCGCCAGCATCAGCAGACCGACCACGGTGACGGCGATGATCAGGCAGATCGCGAGGTCGAGGACGAGGGCGCCGCCGCAGGCGTCGGGCTCGTCCGGCGGGAGCATCCCGGCATCGGTGCCGGAGAGGGTGGTCATGGCCGGCCCGCCGGGTCGGAGGTCTCGCGGGCGCTGAGCACGATCCGCGCCCCGCGCGGCTCGATGCGCGCGCCGCGAAGCTCGATGAATGCCGCCGCTGCGCCGTCGAGGGGGGGTCGAGGAGCAGCGGCGGCCTGCGTCGCCTGGGACGATCTCGCGCGGTGGACCGGATCGGCGAGAAGCGCCCCGAGGGCGGGCAGTGCGAGGGCGGCGAGGGTCAGGAGCCCCCGCCGCAAGAGGATGAAGCCGGCGACACGGCCGTGGATGCGGGACGGCCCGCCGGGCACGAGGCTCAGCGGCGGCAGATGCGGGCAGCGCAGGGCGCTCCTCGCGATGTCCGTCCCCTCGGCGAGGCGGGTCTGGGTCACGTCGCAAGCTCCGTGGGAAAATTGACCACGCAACGAACCTACGTGTGCAAAAATCCCACGTCAACGCGGAATCCCCTGCTCCATGTGTGGTGACGCACATTGTGGGATTGTGTCCCACGGGCGAGGCCCTATGCTGAGGGCATGTCCGATACGACCGATCAACCCTCGGAGGGGGCCGCCCTGCACCGCCCGGTGGCGCGCCTTCTGCGCCCGCTGGTGCGTCTCTGCGTGGCGCGCGGGATCACCTTTCCGGCGCTGACCAACCTGCTGCGCGAGCTCTACGTGAACGTCGCGGAGTACGATTTCGCGCTGCCGGGCAAGGAGCAGACGGACAGCCGGGTCAGCCTGCTCACCGGCATCCACCGCAAGGAGGTCCGGCGCCTGCGCGGGGCGGGAGCGCCCGTGAGCGCGGTGCCGGCGGCGGTCTCGCGCACCAGCCGGATCATCGCGCGCTGGATCGCCGACCCGCGCTTCACCGACGCGGACGGCCGTCCCCTGCCGCTGCCGCGCCAGTCCGAGGGCGAGGCGCCGTCCTTCGAGACCCTGGTCTCCGGCATCACCCGCGACCTGCGCCCGCGCGCGGTGCTGGACGAGTGGCTCGACCGGGGCCTCGCCGTCGCCGACCCCGAGGGCCGCATCGTGCTGGCCGAGAGCGCCTATGTGCCCAAGGGCGGCGGCGAGCCGCAGCTCTACTATTTCGGGCGCAACCTGCACGACCACCTCGCGGCGAGCGTCGCCAACGTCGTCGGCGAGACCCCGCGCTTCCTGGAACGCGCGGTGCATTACGACGGCCTCTCGGCGGAGCTCGCCGGGCGGCTGGAGGCGCGGGCCCGCGAGATCGCCATGGACGCCCTGCGCGAGGCCAACCGGGAGGCGCATGCCGCCTGCGAGACCGATCCAGGCGGACGCCACCGCTGGAACTTCGGCGTCTACGTCTATTCCGAGGAGCCGCCGGAGCCGCGCCCGGCATCGGAGGCGGGCGGGGCATGAGCGGTGGCAGAGGAGGCCGTCCGCGCCCCCGCGACCCGAGCCGGCGCGGTCTCCTGGCGCTGCTCGCCGGTGTCTCGGCGGGTGCGCTGCTGCCCGCCCCCGGCCGGGCGGGCCCGGACGACGCGCCGATCCGCGACCAGGGCATCGGCGGCACGGGCGCGCGCCCGGACGAGGTGATGCCCGGCGAGGGCGACCGGGGCATCGGCGGCACGGGGGTGATCGGCACCATCCGGCGGTTCGGCTCGATCGTCGTCAACGACCTGCGCATCTCCTACCCGGAGGACGTGGCGGTGCGCATCGACGGCGAGCCGGCCACGGCGAAGGCGCTGAAGCTCGGGCAGGTGGTGCGCGTCGTGGCCTCCGGGCCCTCCGGGGGGCTCGCCACGCGCCGCATCGAGGTGACGAGCGAGGTCGTCGGCCCGGTGGAATCGCTCGCCAAGGGCGGCATGACCGTGCTCGGCCAGCGGGTCTCCGGCGTGCGCGGCACGTTCAAGCCCGGCGACCGGGTCGCGGTCAGCGGCCTGCGCCGCCCGGACGGCGTCGTCGTCGCGAGCCTGATCGAGCCGCGCCCGGCCGGGGCGGACCGGGTCGCCGGGCCCGTGAGGAAGGACCGGGACGGCAGCCTCAGCATCGGCGGCCTGCGGCTGGAGGGGGCCGATCCGGCGCTCGCCGGGCGCCGCGCCCTCGTGGTGGGGACCGCCTCGGAGGGCACGCTCAAGGTGGCGCGCGTGGAGGAGGCCGGCCTACCCCCCCTGCCGGGGCTCAGGCAGCTCTCCATCGAGGCCTATATCGGCCGCGCCAAGGGAGGGATCGCCCTCGGCTCGGGCCTCGCCGTGGCCGGCGCGCCCGATGCCTCCGTGCCGCGAAAGGGGAGCGTGCGTGCCGTGCTCACCACGGAGATCTCCCGCGACGGGCGCCTCACCATGCAGTCGCTGCGCATCGACGAGCGCACGGCGCCAGGGGCCGGGCAAGGACAAGGTCCTGGGCAAGGTCCGGGACAAGGCGGCTCGGGACAGGGCCGCTCGCCGGACGGGGGCGACCTCTTCCGGCGCGAGCCCGACCGGCTCGACCTGCGCGACGGGCTGCCCGGCTCGCGCCGCGATTCCCTCGGCGGGTTCGGCGACCAGCGCCGCCTCGACATCGACACCCGGCCCCCCATCGGGGAGCGGTCGGGCGGGTTCGGCGGGACGATGCCGGGCGGTTCGGGCGGGGGGGCCGGAGGATTCGGCGCGCCCGGAGGGCTCGGCGGCGGCGGGGGGCTCGGCGCTCCCGGCGGCTTTGGCGGGCCGGGTGGTCTCGGTGCCCCTGGCGGTGGCGGCGGCGGATTCGGCGGGGGAGGGGGCGGCGGTTTCGGCGGCCGTCGGTGAGGCGGGGCGGTCGTCCCGCCGCTCAGATCGCGATGCCGGCGGCGCCGAGCAGGGCGCGCCGCTCGGCGGTGTCGGCGCGGTGGCCGTGGACGAGCTCGGCCAGGCGGCGCGCCTCGTCCTCGTCGCCCTCGAGGCGCGCCTGGTCCGCACCTTCGGACAGGACGGCGAGGAACGATTCCTCCAGGGCGAGGCTCAGCACGACGCGGTCGTGCAGCCGCCGGAAGAACGCGTTGTCAGGCGTTCGGAAGACGGGCATGGCCGCGCGTCGGCTGGTGGGCTTCACTGTATGGCTTCATACGCGGGAACGGACCCCGTTTCCGGCCTTCCGTCAAGCGGGAGGCTCGCGGATCAGGCCAGCATGTAGGTCAGGAGCGAGCGCAGTTGCGCGGGCTTCGTCGGCTTGTGGACGAGCTCAGCCCCGATCTCTGCGGTGCGCATCTCGATCTCGGGCGAATGGTCGGCGGTGGTCACGATCACCGGCAGGGGCGCCGGCGAGATGCTGCGCAGGTAGTCGGCCACGTCGAGGCCGCAGGCGCCGTCGTCGAGATGATAGTCGAGGATGAGGAGATCGGGCGCCGTCGCCCCCGCGCTCATGGCCGCCGCGACGCCGGCGAGGTCGCGGTAGACGCTCACCTGCGCGTCCCAGTTCTGGAGCAGGCGCGTCAGGGCGTCGGCGGTGGAAGGGTCGTTCTCCACCACGAGGATGCGCGCCCCCGTCAGCCGCGTCAGCGGCGCGAGGCGCGGCGGCTCCCGGTCCGGGAGCGGCGGGGCCGCCTGCGGAAGGCGCAGCGAGACCCGCGTTCCATGCTCCGGCCGCGAGGTCAGGGCGAGGGGATGGTCGAGGGCCTGGGCCATGCGCCGCACGATGGACAGGCCGAGGCCGAGCCCCGGCGCGCCGTCGTCGCGATGGCCCGATCCGGTGCGCGAGCCGCGATAGAACTCCTCGAACACGAGGTCGCGCTCGGCCTCCGCGATACCGGCGCCCGAATCGACCACGTCGATCCGGATCCCCCCCTCCCGCCGCCGCGCGGCCACCAGCACGCCCCCCGAATCGGTGTAGCGGATGGCGTTGGCGACGAGGTTCTGGAGGATGCGCTGGAGCAGGACCGGATCGCTCTCCGCGTGGAGGTCTGGGCAGCGGATGGCGAGCCGCAGCCCCTTGCGCTCGGCGAGCGGCTGGAAGCTCGCGGCCAACGCGGCGAACAGGTCGCGCAGGCCGATTCCCTTCATCGCCGGCCGCACCACCCCCGCATCGAGCTTGGAGATGTCGAGCAGGGTCTTGATGAGATCCTCGATGGTCTGGAGCCCGCGCTCCACCTGCCCCGCGATGGCGAAGGCTTCCGGTCCGAGCGGCAGGTCGACCATCGCCGAGAGGGAGAGCCGGGCGGCGTTGAGGGGCTGGAGCAGGTCGTGGCTCGCGGCGGCGAGGAAGCGGGTCTTGGAGCGGTTGGCGGTCTCCGCCTCCTCCTTGGCGGCGACCAGCGCCTCGTTGGAGCGCTCGAGCCGGTGCATCAGGCCGGTGAGCTCCTCCGTCCGGGCGCGCACCCGCCCTTCCAGCATGATCGCCGTCTGGAACAGCGAATAGGCGCTGCCCTGCTGGTCCATGCTGCGCTCGACATGGGCCATGAGGGCGCCGTTGATGCGCTCGAGCTTCTCGATGCGCCGCAGCAGGCTCGCCTCCCGCGCCTCGGCGCCGGTCGCCTCGCGGGCGAGGAGGATGGCGGGATCCGCCGCGCCGGTCTCCATCGTGGCGCTCCGCCCACTCACCCGGCGCCCGTCCGCTCGACGGCCGGCGCGCCGACGGTGGCCTTGTCGATGGCCGTCTTGCCGATGGCGATGCCCGTGAAGGTCTGGTTCAGGTGCATCGAGCGGTACTGCTCGCCATAGGTCTCGAAGCCGACGACGTTGTAGCGCCGGTAGAGGTCGGCGATGCCCTGGCGGGCCTGCCGGCTCTGCGCGTCGAGGCGCCGCAGCACGCATTCGAAGCCGATGACGAGATCGACCCCGCCGAGCGCCGTGTCGAGCCGGTTGAGCTCGGCGCGGGTGGCCGCGACGATGTCGCAGGGCTGCGCCAGGGTCAGCACCACCCCCTCGCCGATGGCGCAGAAGAAGCTTAAGCTACCGTCCGCGTTCATGCGCCGGATCGAGCGGCAGAAATACTCGCCGCCGACCTTCACCGCGAGCGGATAGGCCGCGAAGCTCATGGGCGAGAGCCGCTCGGGATCGAGTCCCACGGCCATGGCGTATTCGCGCGCCGCCGGCTCGGCGTTGAGCTCGTGGACGGTGCGCCGCTCGTCGTCCGAGGCGGTGACGACGAACTTCGTGCTCGTGGGCTCGAAATTGTCGCTCTTGAAGATCTGGGTGGGGTAGTCGCTCTCGACGATGAGCAGCGCCGCCGCCTTGCGGTGGATGCGCCCGGCATGCAGCACCACCGTCTCGCGGAAGGTGAGGTCGTCCCCCGACGAACCGCCGACGAGGGGGATGCCGTCGAGCGCCCAGGCGATGGCCGAGACCACCGTCTCCTCGGCGTTGGCGAGCCCGTCGATCAGCGAGATGGCGAAGCGGCCGCCGGGCTCGCGCGCGCGGCCGGTCTCCTCCAGGGTCCGCCGCAGGGCCCGCACGGCGGTGGCCGTGCGCTCGACGTCGAGATGGTCGATGGCGTCGAGGACCGTCGAGACGATGCGGAAGCCGCGCTCCGGGAAGGCGATCACCACGAGCCCCCGGTCGAGGCCGCCGGCGGGGGAGATTCCGCCCGACATCGTGCAGCCCGAGACGCTGGCGCCGGGAAACCCCTCGCCGAGAGCCGCGTTCAGAACGTCGACGTCGTAGTCCGGCGAGAAGAAGGCCACCAGATGCGCGATCCGGCTCTCGCCGGCGGAATCGCCGCCGATGCCCGCGACGATGTCGGACACGGCGGCGCGCGCCTCGGCGGCGTCCGTCCAGCCCGTTCGAATGCCGCACAGGTGCCTGCGCACCCGCGTGCCCTGTTCCACGCGTCGCTCCCGACCGGCCCGGCGGGCTTCATGCCCGTCTCTCCATGGCCGGGGCTAAGTATGTCGCCCGATCAGATCGGGCGCAACGGGCAGCGCTGCGTAACCTCGAGGGGCCGGTGCCCTGTCCGGTCCGGGGGAATGGCGCGAGGCGACGGATACGGCCGCCCGGAGCGGCGGGTTGCTTTTTTCGCGTCCGGTGTGAGCATGGCGGCCGGGCCGTCCGGGGGGAGGGGCGGCGGGCCATGCGTCTACTGATCGTCGACGATCATCCGTTGTTCCGCGAGGCGCTGGGGAGCGCGCTGCGCCTGGCCTACCCGGAGGCGTCGCTGCACGAGGCGGGGGGGCTGGAGGCGGCCTGTGCGCTTTTGGCCGCCGAGCGGGGCTTCGACCTCGTGCTGCTCGACCTCGCCCTCCAGGGCGTCTCGGGATTCGAGGGCCTGCTGACGCTCCGCGCCCGCTTCCCCCGCCTGCCAGTGCTGGTGGTCTCCGGCCACGAGGACCCGCGCGTCATGCGCGAGGCGCTCCATCACGGGGCCGCCGGCTTCGTGCCCAAGGCCGTCGACAAGGCGACGCTCACCACCGCCATCGCCACCGTGCTCGGGGGCGCCCTCTACCTGCCGCCGGGCGTCGACGGAGCCGCAGGCGCGGAAGCCCCCGGCCGCTCCCCCGACCCCGCCGCGCGCGGCACGCCGGGACGCCGGGCGCCGCTCGCCGAGCGCGTCGCCCGCCTCACGCCCCAGCAGGTGCGCGTGCTGATGATGATCCGCCAGGGCAAGCTCAACAAGCAGATCGCCCACGAGCTCCAGGTCGGCGATTCCACCGTCAAGGCCCATGTCTCCGAAATCCTCCGAAAGCTCGAGGTCATCTCAAGGACGCAGATCGTCATCGAGACCGCGCCGCTGGATTTCGAGAGGGCCTGAGCCCTGGGCGGTGCACGCCGTTAACCGAACATGAACGACCCCGTTGCGGACGGGGCCCGGCCGTGAGAGCTTCGTTAACGAAAGCTTAACGGATCAGGCCAGAAGCGATGCGGTGCGCGGTTGCGATGCGGCGGAAGGCCGGCCGGGGACTGAGGACCGCCGCGCTCGCAACGGTGGCGGGGGCCGTCCTCGCCTCCCCGCTGTCGATGCCCGCCCAGGCCCTCGGGCAGACCTATGCGGCGCTTCCCCCCGTCACCGGCGCGGCCGAGATCGGCGGTCCGGCCAAGCCGATCATCGCCTGGGTGTCGTTCTGCCGGTCCTACGCGGAGGAATGCGCGGTGGACACGTCCGAGCCGGCGCGGATCGCGCTGACGCCGGCGGTGTGGTCGAGCATCGTGGCGGTCAACCGCAAGGTGAACCGCTCGGTCGAGGCGATGACCGACATGGACCACCTGCATGTCCCCGACCGCTGGGACCTCGCCGAGGACGGCATCGGCGACTGCGAGGACTTCCAGCTCCTCAAGCGCCACTTGCTGGCGAGGGCCGGGCTGCCGCGCCGGGCCATGCGGATGACCGTGGTCATCGACGAGAAGGGCGAGGGCCACGCGGTGCTGACGCTCCTCACCGACCGGGGCGACCTGATCCTCGACAACAAGACCAGCGCCGTGCTGCCCTGGCACCAGACCGGCTACACCTTCATCAAGCGCGAGAGCCAGGACGCCGTCGCCTGGGTCTCCCTCGGCGGCCTCACCTCCCCCGCGACAACCGCAAACCGGTGACACGGCGGCGCTTGTCCCGATCCGGGACGGGGCCGGGCGGGTCCGTTAACCGCCCGTCAAGCGCGCGGGGCGAAGGCTCCGGCGGTCCCGGAGGCCGCCATGCCGTCACGCCGTTTCACGATCGGGCTGTCCGCGTCTCTGCTGGCGCTGTCGTCCCTGCCGGCGCTCGCCGGGGAAGCGGCCGAGCGCCATGCCGCCTGGCAGGGATGCCTGTCGCGCAGCTTCGCGCTGCAATCGGCGATGACAGGGCGCCGTCTCGCGGCCGACGCCGCCCTCCGGCAGTGCCGGCAGGCGGAAACCGCCTATCTCGACGCGCTCGCCGCCTCGCCGCTTCTCGATCCCGAGGATGTCGCCCGCGCGCGGCCGATGCTTCTGGTCCGAGCCCGCGAGGGGCTTGTCGCCCGCGCCGCGAACCCGGACCTGTAGGCCCCTCCCTCCGTCCCGCTCAGGCGGCCTCGGCCGTCTTCGCCTCGCCGGCCGCGCCCTTGCGCCGGGGAGCGCGCTTGGCCGTCTCCGCCGTGTCGTCGGCGTCGGAGGCGCGAGCCGGCTGGCCGAGACCGAGCTCCTTGGCGAGCGCCGAGCGCTGGGCCGAGTAGTTCGCCGCGGTGGTCGGATAGTCGGCGGGCAGGCCGTAGCGCTCGCGGTAGCTGTGGGGATCGAGCCCGTGCTTGGTCAGATGGCGCTTAAGGGTCTTGTAGGACTTGCCGTCGATGAAGCTGATCAGCCCGTCGGGGCGGATCGACTTGCGGATCTGCGCCGGGGTCGGCTTCTCGACGGTCTCGACCTCCTGGACCACCGGCGCGCCGCCGAGGCTTCCGAGCGTCTGGTAGATGCTCGCGATCAGGGCCGGGAGTTCGCCGATCGGCAGCGAGTTGTTCGCGACATAGGCGGAGACGACGTCCACCGTCTGCTCGACTTGACGCTGCGAAGGGCTTCGTTCGGTGTCGGTCATCATATCGTCCTGGTCTGCGCCGTCCCTCATCCGGCAACATACGGCCAGAAAAGCGCGGAACAAGGACTATGGGATAAATATTCCGTGTGCCGCCCGAAAATGAATGCTGAGACTCCGAGAGCGTCGAACGGACAACTTCTGGTTTTTTCTCCGATTGTTTCCGGCGCTTTCGAGATGCTTCGCGCGAATGCTGGACGGCCGCTCGCGCAGCGTTCAGCGGAAGGTCTTGCGCGGGTCGAAGGCGTCGCGCACGGCCTCCCCCGCGAAGATCAGCAGGCTCAGCATGCTCGCGACCACGAGGAAGCCGGTGAGCCCGAGCCAGGGGGCCTGGATGTTGTCCTTGCCCTGCGCCAGCAGCTCGCCCAGCGAGGGAGAGCCCGGCGGCAGGCCGAAGCCGAGGAAGTCGAGCGAGGTCAGCGTCGTGATCGAGCCGTTCAGGATGAAGGGCAGGAAGGTCAGCGTCGCCACCATGGCGTTGGGCAGGAGATGCACGCTCATGATGCGCAGGTTCGAGAGCCCGAGCGCGCGGGCCGCGCGCACGTATTCGAAGTTGCGCGCCCTCAGGAACTCGGCCCGCACCACGCCGACGAGCGCCACCCAGGAGAACAGCAGCATGATCCCGAGCAGCACGAAGAAGCCCGGCGCGATGAAGGCCGAGATGATGATGATGAGATAGAGCGTCGGGATGCCGCCCCAGACTTCGATGAAGCGCTGGAAGGCGAGATCGACCCAGCCGCCGAAATAGCCCTGCACCGCGCCCGCCACCACGCCGATGGCGGACGAGATCACCGCCAGCACCAGCCCGAACAGCACCGAGATGCGGAAGCCGTAGATGATCCGCGCCAGCACGTCGCGGGTGGTGTTGTCGGTGCCGAGCCAGTGCCACTCGATGTCGCGGCAGGTGCTGCCGCCGGTCTTCTCCGCGACGGGGCGGCACTGCGCATCGCTCAGCATCCAGGTCGGCGGCGAGGGGGAGGGGGTCGGCAGGTCGGTGAGGATGGTGTCGTAGGAATAGGGGATCGGCGGCCAGACCGCCCAGCCGTGCTCTGCGATCTCCCTGCGGGTCTCCGGGCTGCGGTAGTCCGTGCGGGCGAGGAAGCCGCCGAACTTCTCCTCCGGGTAGTCCACCAGCACCGGAAACAGGATCTCGCCCTTGTAGGAGACGACGATCGGCTTGTCGTTGGCGATCACCTCGGCGAACAGGCTCACCCCGAACAGCGCGGCGAAGATCAGGAAGGACCAGCAGCCGAGCCGGTTGCGGCGGAAATTCGCGAGCCGCCGCCGGTTCAGCGGCGAAAGCCCGCGCCGCGTCGGCGGTGACAGGACGGGCGCACGGGCGCCGGGCATGAGCGAGGCCGCCGCTTCGTTCATCGGACGGCCGCCTTCGGGCGGGGGACGCTCAGTCGAGCCGCACCGCCGTGCCGTCGATCTCGCCGGGGCGCAGCGTGCCGGTGCGCTCCAGATGGCGGCGCAGCAGCCGGACGTTGCGGATATTGGCCTTGAAGGCTGCGTCGAACAGGTCGCCCGCCAGGGGCACCACCCCGACCAGCCCGTCGAAGGCGACGTTCATCGCCATCCGCCCGAGGACGTGGCGCGGCACCCCGAGCCGGCGCGCCTCGAACAGGATGTAGGAGGAGAGCGCCACCCCCGCGACATCGCCGATCACCGGGACGAGGCCGAGCACCGCGTCGACCCCCACCCGGCGGTTGGTCCCCGGCAGCACGAAGGCGGCATCGAGCAGGAAGGCGAGCTGCTCCAGCCGCCGCAGCGTCGTCTCGCGGCTTTGGTCGGCGTAGCGGTGCGGCGGGTTCATGCCGGCGGTCGTCGAGAAGGCCATCGCGGGATCCCCGAAATCGGTCGCGCTCATGCGGCATCATGTGGCCCCCGGCTTCTGAGCCGGCAAGACCGTGCCGAACGACGATCGAGCGGGCGGCGCTCACGCGGCCTTCCGGGCGAGCGGGGCCAGGCGCGAGAGCGCCTCGTCGAGGGTGGCGTCGGCCTTGGCGAAACACAGGCGCACGAGGGTGTCGACCGCCGCCTCCGGATAGAAGGCGCTGACGGGGATCGCGGCGACGCCGCGCTCGCGCACCAGCGCCTCGCAGAAGGCGAGGTCGTTCCCGCATCCGAGCCCGGAGACGTCGATGGAGAGGAACCACGTCGCCTGCGCCGGCAGCACCGTGAAGCCGAGATCGGCGAGCCCCCGCGCCAGCCGGTCGCGCGAGCGGGCGTAGCCGGCGCGCATCGCGGTGAAGTAGCCGTCCTCCTTGGTCAGCCCGTAGGCGACGGCCGCCTGGAGGTTCGGCGGCGTGGTGAAGGTGATGAACTGATGCGCCCGCGCCAGCACCCGCATGAGCGCGGCGTCGGCCATGACGAAGCCGACCTTCCAGCCGGTGAGCGAGAAGATCTTGCCCGCCGAACCGATCTTCACGGTGCGCTCGCGCATGCCGGGCAGGCTCATCAGCGGGACATGGCGGGCGCCGTCGAAGACGACATGCTCCCAGACCTCGTCGCAGACCGCCACCACGTCGTGGCGCCGGCAGAAGCCCGCCAGCAAGGCGAGTTCGTCCCGGCCGAAGACCGTGCCGCTGGGGTTGAGCGGGTTGTTCAGGAGGACGAGCCGGGTGCGGTCGGAGAACGCCTCGGCGAGCGCCGCCTCGTCGAGGCGGAAGGCGGGCGGCGTCAGGCGCACCACGCGCGGCACGCCGCCGGCGCGGCGCACCAGCGGCAGGTAGGCGTCGTAGAGGGGGGCGAACAGCACCACCTCGTCGCCGGGCTCGATCAGGGCGAGCAGGGCGCCGGCCAGCGCCTCGGTGGCGCCGGAGGTGATCATCACCTCGCTCTCGGCGTCGAGGGCGAGATCCTGGTGCCGGCGGTAATGGGCGGCCACGGCCGCGCGCAGGACCGGAAGCCCCATCATCGGCGGGTACTGGTTGTCGCCCTCGATGAGCGCCCGCGCGGCCTGCGCGCGGATGTCGGCGGGGCCGGCATCGTCGGGGAAGCCCTGGCCGAGATTGATCGCGCCGTGCTCGTGCGCCAGCCGCGACATCGTCTCGAACACGGAGGTGCCGAGGGAGGCGAAGACCCGGTTCATCGGGCGCGCCCGCGCCGCGCGGCGGGCGGGGCGGCCCGGCGGAGGCATGGCGGGTCGAGAGGCGGGAGTGTTGTCGGGCGCGGCACGGCTCCGCGTGTAGCATGAGCGCGAGACACCCGAAAACGTGCGAAAACGCACGCGGCCGCGTCCCCCCTGACGGCTGGAGACTGACGAATGTTGACATTCATCAGTCGTGATTTATCTCTCGGTTCACGGCCGGAGCGGTCATCGCTCCAACCCGGAACTCCGCCCCCTCGTTTCGGGCGCGGTGCTCCGCTCCGGTCGTGGCTAGGGCTGCTCTCGCCGAGCGGCCCTTTTTCTTGCGCGCTCCCCGTGTTTTGCGCGTGCCGCGATGCCGCCGACCGGCTATGTCCGGCCTCGACCGGGCCCTCCGAAGGCCCACCGAGGCCTTTGGGAGGTGTGCCGTGCGGACCTGCCTGATCGCCGCCCTCGCGGCCGGCTTCCTCGGCGCCGGCCTGCGCCTCGCCATGCCGGTCGCGCCCGTGGACGACTCCTTCCGGGAGGTCATCCGGTTCTATCGCGCGATGCCGCTCGGCGGTCCGGGCCGTCCCGAGCGGGGCGGCAGCAACATGGGCGAAACGCGGCTGCCGTAGTGACGGCTCATTGGCAGCGCATCCACGGGCCGCGGGGGCGAGGCGCCGATCCGGGGGGATCCGCGTGGTCCGGTGGGGATGCCGCCCGAAACGACCGAAGCGCGGGCGGCGACCGGCGGCCCCTTCACGGCGTCTTCTGCTATGGAGGGACGTGCGGAGGCGGCCGCCGATCCGCGGCCCGGCGCCGTCGGGCTTGAGGCAGGCATGAACGAGAGCTCACCGATCAGGAGGGAGACGGCCCGCGAGTACCCCGTCGCGCCCGCCGACGCGCCGGTGCGTCCCCGGCGCTCGCGCCTGATCCGTTGGCTGCTCCTCGCCCTCGTGCTCGCGGGGGCGGGCGCCGTCGCGCATCGCTGGTACGAGGCCCGCACGCGGAAGGGCGCCGAGACGCCCGCCGCCACCGGGGGCCGTCACGGCGGCCGCCACGGCGACATGCCGCAGGCGGTGGGCATCGCCGCCGTCGCGGCCGGGGACATGCCCGTGGTGCTCCAGGGGCTCGGCACGGTGACGCCGCTCGCTACCGTCACCGTGAAATCGCAGCTCAGCGGCTACCTGACGCAGATTGGCTTCCGCGAGGGCCAGACCGTGAAGGTGGGCGACTTCCTCGCCCAGATCGACCCGCGCCCCTACGAGGCGCTGCTTGCCCAGTACCAGGGCCAGCTCGCCCGCGATCAGGCGCTGTTGCAGAACTCGAAGCTCGACCTCGCCCGCTTCCAGACCCTGAACCGGCAGGATTCGATCTCGAAGCAGAACGTCGACACCCAGGCCGCCCTGGTGAAGCAGAACGAGGGCACGGTGGCCTCCGATCAGGCCCTCGTCGACCAGCAGAAGCTCAACATCGCCTATGCGAGGATCACCTCGCCGGTGGAGGGCCGGGTCGGCCTGCGCCAGGTCGACCAGGGCAACTACGTCACCGCCGCCTCCACCGCGATCGTGGTGGTGACGCAGCTCCACCCGATCTCGGTGCTGTTCACGCTCCCCGAGGACGACGTGGCCCGCGTGATGAGGCGGCTGCGCGCCGGCGCCAAGCTGACGGTCCGCGCCTACGACCGGGGCGATTCCCACGAGATCGCCGCCGGCTCGCTCGACACGGTGGACAACCAGATCGACGTCACCACCGGCACGGTGAAGCTGCGCGCGCTCTTCCAGAACGACGACGAGACGCTGTTTCCCAACCAGTTCGTGAACGCCAAGCTCACCGTCGACACGGTGACGAACGCGCCCCTGGTGCCCACCGCCGCGATCCTGCGCGGCACGCCCGGCACCTATGTCTATCTCATGGACGGCGACGAGAAGGTCGTGGTCCGTCCGATCGCGGTGGGCGAGAGCGACGGGCCGCGCACGGTGGTCGTCTCCGGCCTCAAGGTCGGCGACCGCGTCGTCACGGACGGAACCGACCGCCTGCGCGACGGCGCCCCCGTGCGCATCACCGGCGGCGGGGATGCGTCGAAGAAGGACGGCGACAAGGCCTCCCCCACGCCGGACGCGGACGGCGCGGCCAAGCACGGCCGCCGGCGGCCGCAACCGTGACACGAAACCGAAACGCCGAGCCTTCCCCCTCTCCCCGTACGCGGGGAGAGGCCCGGCTGCACCCCGTCGTGCGGCCGGGAAGCGAAGGCGAAGCCGGAGCGGCGGTGAGGGGGCGTGAACGAAGGAGCCTCCTTCGGTGCCGCCCCCTCACCCTCGGCTGCCGCCTCGCTGCGACGACGACGAGGCCGTCGCAGCCCTCTCCCCGTGCACGGGGAGAGGGGATGCGCGCATCCGCCCGCGAGGGCCGCCCGTGAATCCATCCCGCCTGTTCATCCTGCGCCCGGTGGCGACGACGCTGCTGATGCTGGCGATCCTGATCGTCGGCGCGGTGTCGTATCTGAACCTGCCGGTCTCGGCGCTGCCCTCCGTCGACTACCCGACGATCCAGGTGCAGACCTTCTATCCCGGCGCCAGCCCCGAGGTGATGACCTCGGCCGTGACCGCGCCGCTGGAGCGCCAGTTCGGCCAGCTCGCCAACCTGAGCCAGATGACCTCGCAGAGCTCCGCCGGGGCCTCCGTCATCACGCTCCAGTTCAGCTTGGATCTTTCCCTCGACATCGCCGAGCAGCAGGTCCAGGCGGCGATCAACGCGGCCGGCAACCTGCTCCCGAGCGACCTGCCGGCGCCGCCGGTCTACGCCAAGGTGAACCCGGCGGACGCTCCGGTCCTCACCCTGGCGCTGACCTCGAAGACCCTGCCGCTGACCCAGGTGCGCGATCTCGCCGAGACGCGGCTCGCCCAGAAGATCTCCCAGGTGGCCGGCGTCGGCCTCGTCAGCGTGGGCGGCGGCCAGCGCCCGGCCGTGCGGGTGCGCTTCAACGCCCGCGCGCTGGCGGCTTACGGGCTCAACATCGACGATCTGCGCACCACCATCACCAACCTCAACGTCAACACGCCGAAGGGCAGCATCGACGGCCCGAAGCAGTCCTACGCCATCAATGCCAACGACCAGATCCGCGACCCCTCGATCTATGCCGATGCGATCATCGCCTACCGCAACGGCGCTCCCGTCAAGCTCTCCGACGTCGCCGACGTGGTCGAGGGGCCGGAGAATACCCGGCTCGGCGCCTGGGCCGACGAGACCCCGGCGGTGATCCTCAACATCCAGCGCCAGCCCGGCGCCAACGTCATCGCCACCGTCGACAAGATCAAGGCGCTGCTGCCCCAGCTCCAGGCGACGCTGCCGGCGGCGGTCTCGGTGGCGCCGCTGACCGACCGCACCGTCACCATCCGCGCCTCCGTGGCGGACGTGCAGTTCGAGCTCGGCCTCGCCATCGCGCTGGTGGTGCTGGTGATCTTCCTGTTCCTGCGCAGCCTGTCGGCGACGCTGATCCCGAGCCTGTCGGTGCCGCTCTCCCTCGTCGGGGCGCTGGCGATCATGGACCTCTACGGCTTCTCCCTCGACAACCTGTCGCTGATGGCGCTCACCATCGCCACGGGCTTCGTGGTGGACGACGCCATCGTCGTCATCGAGAACATCGCCCGCCACGTCGAGGACGGGGATTCGCCGCTGGAAGCCGCGCTGAAGGGCTCGCGCGAGATCGGCTTCACCATCATCTCGCTCACCGTCTCGCTGATCGCGGTGCTGATCCCGCTCCTGTTCATGGGCGACGTGGTCGGCCGCCTGTTCCACGAGTTCGCGATCACGCTGGCCGCCACCATCGTCATCTCGGCGGTGGTCTCGCTGACGCTGGTGCCGATGCTCTGCGCGCGCCTGCTCAAGCACGTCCCCGAGGGCCAGGTCCGGCGCGAGGGGTTCTTCTCCCGGATCGGACGCGGGGCGATCGATCGGACCATCGCCGGTTACGGGCGGGCGTTGCGCGTGGTTCTGGACCACCAGGGCCTGACGCTCGTCGCGACGCTCGCCACCGTGGCGCTGACGGCGTGGCTGTTCGTGGTCGTGCCGAAGGGCTTCTTCCCGGTGCAGGACACCGGCGTGATCCAGGGCATCACCCAGGCCGACCAGACGGTCTCCTACGAGGCCATGGCGGAGCGCCAGCAGCGGCTCGCGCAGGTCGTCCTCAAGGACCCGGACGTGGCGAGCCTGTCCTCGTTCATCGGCGTCGACGGCCAGAACGTGACGCTCAATTCCGGCCGCTTCCTCATCAACCTGAAACCGCGCGACGCGCGCGCGGCGAGCGCCAGCGACATCATCCGGCGCATCACGGCCTCGACGGCGGAGGTCTCCGGCATCCGCCTCTACATGCAGCCGGTGCAGGACCTCACCATCGATACGGCGGTCTCGGCCACGCAGTATCAGGTGATGCTGGAGAGCCCGAACCTCGCCGAGTTCGAGACCTGGGTGCCCCGCTTCGTCGACGCGCTGAGGAAGTCGCCCCTTCTTCAGGACGTGGCGAGCGACCTCCAGGCCAGCGGGTTGGCTGCCTATGTCACCATCGACCGCTCCACCGCCGGCCGCTACGGCATCACGCCCGCGACCGTCGACAACGCGCTCTACGACGCCTTCGGCCAGCGCATCGTCTCCACGATCTTCACCCAGTCGAACCAGTACCGGGTGATCCTGGAGGCCGACCCGGAGCTGCACCGGACGCTGGACAGCCTCAACGCGCTCTACCTGCCCTCGTCCACCGCGACGAACGGGCAGGTGCCGCTCTCGGCCATCGCCCGCGTGGAGGAGCGGCGGGCGCCGCTGCTCATCGGCCATCTCGGGCAGTTCCCGGCCACCACCGTCTCGTTCAACCTCGCGCCGGGCGCGGCGCTCGGCGACGCGGTCGCGGTGATCGACAGGACGGGCCGGGAGATCGGCCTGCCGGCGAGCTTCCGGGTGGTGCCGCAGGGCTCGGTCTTCGCCTTCCAGTCGGCCCTCGGCAACGAGCTCTTTCTCGTGCTCGCGGCCATCGTGACCGTCTATATCGTGCTCGGCGTGCTCTACGAGAGCTTCGTCCACCCGATCACCATCCTCTCGACGCTCCCTTCGGCCGGCATCGGGGCGCTGATCGGGCTGATGATCTTCGGGCTCTCGCTCGACATCATCGCCATCATCGGCATCGTGCTGCTCATCGGCATCGTGAAGAAGAACGCCATCATGATGATCGACTTCGCGCTCCAGGCGGAGCGCGAGGGCGGGATGGCGCCGCGCGAGGCCATTTACGAGGCCTGCCTGCTGCGCTTCCGGCCGATCCTGATGACGACGCTGGCGGCGCTGTTCGCGGCGGTGCCGCTGATCCTCGGCTCCGGCGTCGGCTCGGAGCTGCGCCAGCCCCTGGGCATCGTCATCGCCGGCGGCCTGATCGTCAGCCAGGTGCTGACCCTGTTCACGACCCCCGTGATCTACCTCGCCTTCGACCGCCTGGAGCGCCGCCTCTCGGGCCGCCGCGAGGGTGGGTTGCCGGCGGGCGAGGCGCTGCCGTGAACGTCTCCGCCCCCTTCATCCGGCGGCCCGTCGCGACGACGCTGCTCACCATCGGCGTGCTGCTCGCGGGGCTCTTCGCCTTCACCAGGCTGCCCGTGGCGCCGCTGCCGCAGGTGGATTTTCCGGTCATCCTCGTGCAGGCGCAGATGGCCGGCGCCTCGCCGGAGACCATGGCGACGACGGTCGCCGCGCCGCTCGAGCGACGCCTCGGCATCATCGCCGACGTCAACGAGATGACCTCGACGAGCTCCACCGGCAGCGTGCGCATCGTGCTGCTGTTCGGGCTCAACCGCGACATCGACGGGGCCGCCCGCGATGTCCAGGCCGCCATCAACGCGGCGCGCGCCGACCTTCCGACGGCGCTGCGCCAGAACCCGACCTATCGGAAGTTCAACCCCTCCGACGCGCCGATCCTGATCCTGGGGCTCACCTCGGACACGCTCTCGCCGGGCCAGCTCTACGATTCCGCCGCGACGGTGGTGCAGCAGAAGCTCTCGCAGCTCTCCGGCGTCGGCAATGTCGACATCGGCGGCTCCTCGCTGCCGGCGGTGCGGGTGGAGCTCGATCCCACCGCCCTGTTCCACTACGGCATCGGCCTGGAAGGCATCCGCGCGGCGCTGGCCTCGGCCAACGCGAACTCGCCCAAGGGCGACATCTCGGCGGGCGGGCGCCGCTACCAGCTCTACGCCAACGACCAGGGCCGGCAGGCGGCGGACTACCGCGACATCGTGGTCGCCTACCGCAACGGCGCGGGCGTCAAGCTGACGGATGTCGGCCGGGTGGTCGACGGCGTCGAGGACAAGCGCAACCTCGGGCTCGTCAACGGCAAGCCGGGGGTGATCCTGTTCGTCTACAAGCAGCCCGGCTCGAACGTGGTCGAGACCATCGACGGCCTCAAGGCGGCGCTGCCGCAGGTGAAGGCGGCGCTGCCGGGCGACATCGACCTCACCGTCACCGGAGACCGCGCCGCCACCATCCGCGCCTCCCTGGCCGAGACCGAAGACACGCTGGTCATCGCCGTCGGGCTGGTGGTGCTGGTGGTGTTCGTGTTCCTGCGCTCCCTGCGCGCCACGCTGATTCCGGCCATCGCGGTGCCGATCTCGATCATCGGCACCTTCTCGGCCATGTACCTGCTCGGCTACTCCCTCGACATCCTGTCGCTGATGGCGCTCATCATCGCCACGGGCTTCGTGGTGGACGACGCCATCGTCGTCCTCGAGAACGCCCAGCGCCATATCGAGCTGGGGCGCCCACGCATCGAGGCGGCGCTGCTCGGGGCGCAGGAGGTGGGCTTCACCGTCATCTCCATGAGCCTGTCGCTGATCGCGGTGTTCATGCCGATCCTGCTGATGGGCGGCATCGTCGGGCGGCTCTTCCAGGAATTCGCGGTGACGCTGTCGCTGGCGATCCTGATCTCGCTGGTGCTGTCGCTCACCACCACGCCGATGATGTGCGCCCGCCTCCTCAAGCCGCATGGGCACGGCACGAGACCGGCCAAGCGACCCAACATCCTGGTCCGCGCGCTGGAGGGCGCCTTCGACGCCACGCTGGCCGCCTACGAGCGTACGCTGCGGGTGGCGTTGCGCCACCGCCGGCTGGTGCTGGCGACGTTCTTCGCCACTATCGGGCTCAACGTCTATCTCTACGTCATCGTGCCGAAGGGCTTCTTTCCCGATCAGGACACCGGGCAGATGATGGGTGGCATCCAGGCCGACCAGCGCATCTCCTTCCAGTCCATGGAGCAGAAGCTGCGGCAGGCCTGCGCCATCGTTCAGGCGGACCCGGCGGTGGACAGCGTCGTCGGCTTCACGGGCGGGCGCGGCACCAACTCGGCCAACGTCTTCGTCGGCCTCAAGCCCAGGGGCGAGCGCGACGGCATCGAGGCCGTGATGACCCGGCTGCGCCCGAAACTCTCGCGGGTGGCCGGCGCGCGCCTGTTCCTGTTCCCGCGCCAGGACCTGAAGATCGGCGGCCGCCAGAGCTTCGCCGCCTACCAGTACACGCTCCAGGGGGACACGGCGGAGGAACTCTACGCCGCCGCGCCGAAGCTGCTCGCGGAGCTCCAGAAGAACCCGATCTTCGCCGACGTCACCTCCGATCAGCAGGAAGGCGGGCTGGAGAGCCGGCTGGTGATCGACCGGGCGACGGCCGCGCGCTTCAACATCACCCCCAACAAGATCGACAACACCCTCTACGACGCCTTCGGCCAGCGCCAGGTCTCGACCATCTACAACCCGCTGAACCAGTACCACGTCGTCATGGAGATCGCGCCGCGCTACCTCCAGTCCCCCGAGACGCTGAAGATGATCTACGTCTCGACCTCGGGCGGCAACGCGCGCGGCTCGGCCGTCACCAACGCGGTGGCCGGCACCGTCGCGGCCAACGGCGCCACCAACACCAACGGGTCCGGCACGGCGGGCGCGGCGACCGCCGCGACGACGGACCCGAGCGCCACGGCCGCCGCGGTGGCCGGGGATTCCGCCCGCAACGCCGCCGCCAACGCCATCGCCGCCACGAAGGGGGGCGCCTCGGCCTCCGCGCCGGTGTCGAGCGCGGTGGAGACCATGGTGCCGCTCTCGGCCTTCGCGCGGATCGAGACCGGCAGCACCCCGGTGCAGGTGAGCCACCAGGGCCTGTTCGTGGCCACCACGATCTCGTTCAACCTGGCGCCCGGCAAGAGCCTCAGCGACGCCACCGCCGCCATCGAGGACGCGATGGCGTCCCTGCGCCTGCCCGCCAGCATCCACGGCGAGTTCGCGGGCGTCGCCAAGAACTACCAGGATTCCGCCTCGCGCCAGCCGCTGCTGATTCTCGCCGCGATCCTCACGGTCTACGCGGTGCTCGGCATCCTCTACGAGAGCTTCGTGCACCCGCTCACGATCCTCTCGACGCTGCCCTCGGCCGGCATCGGGGCGGTGCTGGCGCTCCTCGTCACCGGCACCGAGTTCACCATCATCGCGCTGATCGCGGTGTTCCTGCTCATCGGCATCGTCAAGAAGAACGCGATCATGATGATCGACTTCGCCCTCGACGCCGAGCGGACGCGCGGTGCCGCCCCGCGCGACGCGATCTTCGAGGCCTGCCTCTTGCGCTTCCGGCCGATCATGATGACAACGCTCGCCGCGCTGCTCGGCGCGGCTCCCCTCGTGCTCGCCGGCGGCGAGGGCTCGGAACTGCGCCGGCCGCTGGGCATCGCCATCATCGGCGGCCTCATCGTGAGCCAGATCCTGACCCTGTACACGACGCCCGTGGTCTACCTCTATCTCGACCGGCTGCGGCGCCGCGCGCCCCGGCCCGGCGAGGCGACGGCGATCCAGGCCGCCGAATGACCCTGCTCAGGCTCGCTCGCGCCGCCGCCGCCCTGGCGCCCGCGCTCATCACGGCCGGCTGCATGGTCGGGCCGGACTATGCGCGCCCCTCCGTCGAGACGCCGCTCGCCTTCAAGGAAGGGGGCATGCGCGAGGACAGCGTGGCCCATGTCGTGGCCAAGAAGGGCTGGCGCGCGGTGGCGCCCAACGACGGGGCCGAGCGCGGCGACTGGTGGCGCGTCTTCCGCGATCCCGGTCTCGACCGGCTGATCCGCCTCGTCGACGTCGACAACCAGACCCTGCGCCAGTCCGTGGCCTCCTACCGGCAGGCCCGCGCCCTGGTGGAGCAGGCCCGCGCCGCGCTCTATCCGACCGTGATCGGCGCGCCAAGCATCACCCGCTCGCGCTCCCTCGGCTCGGAAAAGACCACGGTGTCTCTCCAGGGGCAGGCGAGCTGGGAGCTCGACCTGTTCGGCGGCATCCGGCGCGGTATCGAGAGCGAGACGGCGGCGGGGCAGGCGAGCGCGGCCTCCCTTGCCGCCACCCGCCTCGCGATCCAGGCGGAGCTCGCCGCCGACTATATCGAGCTGCGCTACTACGATTCGCTCCAGCGGCTCCTCAACGACACGGTGGCCGCCTACAAGCGCACGCTGGCCATCGCCGAGAACCAGTATGCGGCCGGCGTCGCGGCGCGCTCCGACGTCATCACCGCGCAGACCCAGGTGCAGACGGCCCAGGCCCAGGCTATCGCGGTCGGGCTCCAGCGCGCCACCTACGAGCACGCCATCGCCACCCTCGTCGGCCGGCCGCCCTCGGAGGTGACGATCCCCGTGGGCACGCTCGCGTCGCGCCCCCCCGCCGTGCCGGTGGGCATCCCCTCCGACCTGCTGGAGCGCCGGCCCGACGTCGCCCAGGCCGAGCGGCAGGTGCAGGCGCAGAGCGAGCAGATCGGCGTCGCGGTGGCCGCCTTCTTCCCGACGGTGACGCTCTCGGCCTCCGGCGGAATCTCGGGGGCGACCAGCAACGGCGTCTTCTCCGCCGCCAATCAGGTCTGGTCGGTGGGGGCCGCCGCCAGCGAGGTGCTGTTCGACGGGGGCGCCCGCTCCGCCGCCCTCCAGAGCGCGCGGGCCGGCTACGATTCCAGCGTCGCCGCCTACCGGCAGACGGTGCTCACCGCCTTCGGCGAGGTCGAGAACGGGCTCGCTGGCGTGCGCATCCTCGCCCGCCAGCAGGTCGCGCAGGACGAGGCCGTCGCCTCGGCCCGCCGCGCCGTGGAGATCGCGCTCAACGAGTACCGGGCCGGCACCCAGAACTTCACCACCGTGGTCACGGCGCAGACCCTCGCCTTCAACAACGAGGTGACGGCGCTCGGCGTGCGCCTCAACCGCTTCACCACGGCGGTCTCGCTGATCCGGGCGCTCGGCGGCGGCTGGGACGCCCGCAGCCTGCCCACCGGCGCCGAGCTGAAAGGGCCTCGCCTGCCGATCGATTCGGGGCAGGCCCTGCGGACCGACGAGTAAGGCCCGCGACCGCCCGCCGCCGGAACGCCGGACCCCATCGCCCGTTTCGCCCCTGCCGCCGGGCCTATCCGGCGGGGCTTTCGGGAGACGCGTGCCGATGGACCAGACCGACGAGAGGCCGGCGCCCGCGCCGCCCTGCACCCTGGTGATCTTCGGCGCGGCCGGCGACCTCACGAAGCGCCTGCTCATGCCGGCCCTCTACAACCTCGCCGGCGGAGGGCTTCTCGACGAGGGCTTCAAGATCCTCGGCGTCGACCACAACGACAAGTCCGACGAGGATTTGCGCACCGAGCTCACGGAGACGATGGACTCCTTCGCCAGGGACCGCACCGGCGAATTCCACCCCGACCATATCGACCCGAAGGTCTGGGGTTTCGTGCGCGAGCGCATCCGTTTCCTGAAGGGGGATTTCGAGGATCCGGCGGCCTATGAGGCGCTCGCCGAGGCCGTCTCCGGCAATGTCGTGTTCTATCTGGCGGTGGCCGCGCGCTTCTTCGGGCCGGTAGTGGACGGGCTCGGCGGGGCCGGCCTCCTGAAGGAGACGGACGGCGCCTTCCGCCGCGTGGTGATCGAGAAGCCCTTCGGCTCGGACCTCGCCTCCGCCAAGGCGCTGAACGCGCGCATCCTGCGCCAGGGCGAGGAGAGCCAGTTCTACCGGATCGACCATTTCCTCGGAAAGGAGACGGTGCAGAGCATCCTCGCCATACGCTTCGCCAACGGCATGCTGGAGCCGGTCTGGCGCGCGGAGCATGTCGACCATGTCGAGATCACGGCGGCCGAGACCATCGGCGTCGAGGGGCGGGGCGCCTTCTACGAAGCGACCGGCGCGCTGCGCGACATGGTGCCGAACCACCTCGTGCAGATCTTCTCGATGATCGCCATGGAGCCGCCGGCCTCCCTCGATGCCGAGGACGTGCGCGATGCCAAGGCCGCCGTGGTGAAGGCCGTGCGGCCGGTGCCGCCGGAGGACGCCGTGCGCGGGCAATACGCCGCCGGCAGCGAGCAGGGCCAAGCGGTGAAGGGCTACCGCGAGGAGCCGCATGTGGCCCCCGAGTCCCATACCGAGACCTACGCCGCGCTGAAGCTCGCCGTCGACACGCCGCGCTGGCGCGGGGTGCCGTTCTACCTGCGCACCGGCAAGCGCCTCGGGCGGCGGCTCACCGAGGCGGCGGTGCATTTCAAACCCTCGCCCACGGGGCTCTTCCCCGATCTCGGCGAGGCACGGGGGCCGCATGGCAACGTCATGCGCCTGACCATCGATCCCGAGCAGGGCATCCATACCGGCTTCAACGTGAAGCGACCGGGCCCCCGGATGCGCATCGCCCCCGTGGAGACGGCCTTCTACTACGGCGACGCCTTCGAGGAGGCGCCGAGCGTCGGCTACGAGACCCTGCTCTACGATTGCATGATCGGCGATCCGACCCTGTTCCAGCGCGCCGACCAGATTGAGGCCGGCTGGGCCGCCGTGGAGCCGCTGCTCCGGGCCTGGACCGAGGGGCCGGCGGAGCCCTATGCGGCGGGCTCCTCCGGGCCGAAGGGGGCCGACGCGCTCCTCGCTCGGGAGGGGCATCGCTGGCTGCCCCTGGAGGAATGAGGCTCAGCGGCGTCCCGGCCGCGCCGAGGGCAGGTCCGGCAGGTCGTCGTGATGGAGCAGGAGCACGCCGGTCGCCGCCGCGAGCTTGCGGGCGGCGGGGGTGAAGCCGGCATTCGAGACCACCGCCGCCATGTCGCCGGACCAGTAGCGGCCGGCGGCGGCGGCCTCCTGCACGGCGGCATTGCCCACCGGCTTCCCGTAGCGCTTGCATTGCACCACGAGGCGCACGCGGTCGCGCTCTGCCACGATGTCGGCGCCCTGGTCGCCGCTGGCCGGGGTCGGATGCGCCCGCCAGCCGGCCGCCGCCAGCGTCTTCAGGCAGAACTGCTCGTAGCCGAGGCCGTCGTCGGGCGCCTCCGTCTCGTCCGGCAGGCGGACCCCGGCGGCGATGTCCTCGACCAGCGCCAGCAGATCCTCGAAGCGCGCGTCGACGAGATCGGCGTAGCCCTTCGCCTCGAGGGGCGGCACCAGGGTGCGCTCGGTGAAATAGGTTTTTTCGCGCAGCCAGCCGTCGCGGACCTCGTTGCCGTAGGCGTCGGTGAAGCATTCCTGCCGCCGCCGCAGGGCGAGGGTGCGCGCGTGCCGCTTCGCGAGCCGGCGGGCGAGCCGCCGGAAACGCGCCGGACGCCCGAGCCGGTGCAGGACGACGAGGGCGAGCGCGGCGGCGGTGGCCACCAGCGCCGGCCGGCCGAAGGCGAAGGCGAGGCCGCCTCCGGCGACCGCCGTCCAGAACAATCGGGCCACGAGGTTCGGCGGGCCGGCCATGCGTCATCCCGGAACGGCCCAGCGCGGTCGCTCGCGCCGGATCCCTTCCGAGATGTGTCAGCCGCCGATTGCCCTTTTCCTAACCGGCGCGGGACGACCTGTGCGAAACCCGGCCGAAGGGCGGCCGGACGGGCCCCGATCCGCCCGCCCCGCAAGGCGCGGGACCGCCGTCGCAGACCGATCGCGCGGGCGACGAACGGCCTGTGGACAACCGTCGCGCCCCGGCCGGACGCGCGGTTCCTGCGGGCCTACGCCTCGACGGTCGCGGCCTGCCGGGGGGGACGGCCGCGCGGGGCCGGGGTCTTGACCTCGGCCGGGCGCGCCTTCCGGCGCTGCTGGCCGAGCCCCATGGTCTTGGCGAGCTCGGAGCGGGCGGCGGCGTAGTTCGGCGCCACCATGGGATAGTCCGCCGGCAGGTTCCACTTCGCGCGGTACTCCTCCGGCGTCATGCCGTAGCGCGTGCGCAGGTGGCGCTTGAGCGACTTGAACTTCTTGCCGTCCTCCAGGCAGACGATGAAATCCGCGGTGACGGAGCGCTTGACCGGAACGGCCGGGTTCAGGGGCTCGCTGCGGTCCTCGACGGGGCCGCCCGTCAGTTTCGTCAGCGTGGCGTGGACGGAGGCGATGAGGGCGGGCAAATCCGAGATCGGAACCGAATTATTGCTGACGAAAGCCGATACAATATCCGAAGCGAGCGCGATGTAATCCGCTGCGGATTCGTTTTCCGATATCATCCCTGTCCCCTCTTTCGAGCGCGCCGCAGCTCTTCGATAGACCGAATTTCTCCGTCTCCGATCACGATCGATGCGACGAGCGTCATGCCGGAGCAGGTACTAGTGTGTCGTAAATGACGACGCAAGGTGAAAAACTGAGTGATCGGCCGAATAACATCATCGATTGGCTGAAACAGGACAGTCTTGATTCGGATTTGACGTCTGCGGCTTCGGCGCGGCCTTGAACAGACCCGTCCTGCACCCTGTATCCGTTCCGGCCGGTCACGCCCTCGATTTGAGCAGCCCGCGCCCGGTCCGTGCCGGATGCCGGCCGGGCCTCCGCTCCACCTGTGATGGCATGGTGAGCCGGCAGGCTTGGCCTCAGTCTTCGGCCTTGCGCGGACCGTAGGTCTTGAAGCGCTCGACCGTGCGGGCGATCTCGTCGTCGTCCAGCACCACCGGCGTGCCGATCCGGAGCGCGAGCGCGTATTGCCGGCAGAGGGTCTCCACCTCCACCGCGAGCCAGAGCGCCTTGGCGAGGTCGGGCCCGATGGCGATCATGCCGTGATTGGCGAGCAGGCAGGCGGAGCGGCCCTCGAGCGCCGCGAGCGCCGCCCGCGAGAGGGCCTCGGTGCCGTAGGGCGCGTAGGGGGCGCAGCGGATGCTCGGGCCGCCGGCCGCCGCGATCATGTAATGCACCGCCGGGATCTCCCGGCCGCAGATGGCGAAGGCGGTGCAGTAGGCCGGGTGGGCGTGGACCACGGCGCCGACCTCCGGCCGCGAGGCCAGGATGTCCCGGTGGAAGCGCCATTCCGAGGAGGGCGTGAGCGGGTGGTCGTGCCCGCCCGCCATGTCCATGGGGACGACGTGCTCCGGGCGCAGCTCCTCGGCCGGGATGCCGGAGGGCGTGACCAGGAAGCCGTCCTGCGTGCGCACCGAGACGTTGCCCGAGGTGCCCTGGCTGAGCCCCAGCGCGATCATCTGGCGCATGGCCGAGACGACGGCCTCGCGGGCGGAGCGGGAATCGGGGGACGTCATGGCCCTTCCGTAGACGAGGCGGGCAAGCGATGAAACCGCTGCGCCCCCCGGCACGTTGGACCGGCGAGACATCGTTAACCGGAGCCGACATGCAGACCGACTGGACCAATCTCGAGCGCGTCGCCCGCCAGCGCGGCATCACCCTCTCGGAGGCGCAGTCGCTGGCCGAGCGCATGCGCTGGCCCATGGTGTTCAAGACCCACGAGACGCTGGTGCTCGCTCCCGTCTCCGCCGCCGGCGCCTGAGCGCCTCCTGAAAGAACCGACGGGGCATTGACCCCGCCGCCGATCCCGCGTTCCTGCTGCACCGCACGCGCTACGAACGGCGCGGATCGGGGGCAGGACCCGGCATGAGCACCTACCGTTTCGAGGCGCTTCTCCACCCGCGCTCCATCGCGCTCGTCGGCGCTGGCGAGCGCGAGGGGTCGCTCGGGCGGGCCATCTCGGAGAATCTGCGGGCGGCGGGATTCGCCGGCCCGATCCACCCGGTCAATCCGCGCCACGCGGAGATCGACGGGGATGCCTGCGTCCCGAGCGTGGGCGATCTCGCCGAGCCCCCCGACCTCGTCGTCATCGCGACGCCGCCGGCCTCCGTTCCCGGCATCGTCGAGGATGCCGGGCGCAAGGGCGCCGGCGCGGCGATCGTTCTGACCGCCGATCTCGGGACGGCCTATGACGATCCGGGTCCGAGGGCGCGGCGCATCGGCCGGCATTACGGGCTGCGCCTCCTGGGGCCGAACAGCATCGGGCTCGCCGTTCCCGGCCACGATCTCAACGCCAGCCTGCTGACCAAGGCGCCTCCGAAGGGCGACATCGCCCTCGTCTCGCATTCCGGCACGGTCGCCGCCGGCATCGTCGAATGGGCGCGAGCGCGCTCCGTCGGCTTCTCGGCGGTGGTCTCCCTGGGGCATGCCAGCGACGTGGACGTGTCGGACTGTCTCGACTACTTCGCCGCCGATTTCCGCACCCGCGCGATCCTGCTCTGCATCAAGCAGGTGCGCGACGCGCGCAAGTTCATGTCCGCCGCCCGCGCCGCCGCGCGAGCGAAGCCCGTCGTCGTCCTGCGCACGGGCCGCCATGTCCGCGAGGGCCGTTCCCCGGAAACCCATACCGGGGCGCTCGCCCGGCCCGACGCCGTCTACGAGGCGGCCTTCCGCAGGGCGGGCCTGCTGACGGTCGAGGATCTCGACGAGATGTTCTCGGCGGTGGAGACCCTCGGGCGGCAGCGGCCGTTTCCGGGGCGGCGCCTCGCCATCCTCACCAACGGGCGCGGCATCGGGGCGCTCGCCGCCGACCGGCTCATCGATTCCGGCGGCACGCTGGCCGTGCCCTCGCCCGCCGAGGGCCTGCCGCCGGGCAATCCCGCCGATCTCGGCATCGACGCGGGCGCCCCCGCCTATGCCCGCGCGCTGGCCCCTCTGATCGCAGACCGCGCCAGCGACGCGGTGCTGGCGATCCATGTCCCCACCGTCCGCTCCGATTCCGTCGCCGTGGCCTCGGCGATCGCCGAGACCGTGCGGGCGGCCCGCGCCGGAGGCAACCGGAGGAAGCCCGTCTTCGCGGTCTCGCTCGGGGACGACGCGGGGGCGACGGGCCTGCTCTCGGCCGCCGGCATCCCGCATTTCTCCACCGATTCGGAGGCGATCCGGGGCTTCTCGCATCTCGTGCGCTACCGCGAGGCGCAGGACGACCTGATGCGTACGCCAGGCTCGCTGCCGCGCGATTTCGTGCCGGCGGTGGGCCGGGCCCGCGCCATCGTCGCGGATGCGTTGCGTCAGGGCGCGGAGTGGCTCGACCCGATCGGCGTCACCGGGCTGCTCTCGGCCTACGGCATCGAGAGCGTCCCGCTGACGCTCGCCCCCGACATCGACGGCGCGGCGGCGGCGGCCTGGCCGATCATCGCGCGCGGCGAGGCGGTGGCGCTGAAGGTCGCCTCCCCCGACGTGGTCCACAAGTCGGATATCGGAGGCGTCCATCTCGATCTCGTCAGCGAGGCGGATGTGCGCGCCGCCGCCCAGGCGATTCTGGTGCGGGCCCGCCGCGAGCGGCCGGAGGCGCGGATCACCGGCTTCTGCGTGCAGCCGATGGTGCGCCGGGGCCGGCGCCGGGAGCTGATCGCGGGGCTCGCCGAGGATCCGACCTTCGGTCCCGTGGTGGTGTTCGGTCGGGGCGGCGTGGCGGTGGAGGTGATCGACGACCGCGCGCTCGGCCTGCCGCCCCTCGACCTCGTGCTCGCCGACGATCTCATCGGCCGCACCCGCGTGTCCCGGCGGCTCGCCGCCTATCGCGACGTTCCCGCCGCCGACAGGGGGGCGCTGGTGCTGGTGAAGCTGGCGCAGCTCGCCGCCGACCTGCCGCAGGTGCGCGAGCTCGACATCAACCCGCTGCTCGCCGACGAGACCGGCTGCGTCGCCCTCGACGCGCGCGTGCGCATCGCGCGCTCGTCCGGCGGCCGGGGGCGGGGCCACCCGCGCTTCGCGATCCGGCCCTATCCGGTGGAGTGGGAGCGCACCCTCACCCTGAAGGGCAACCCGATCCATGTGCGGCCGGTGCGGCCGGAGGACGAGGCGCTTTTCCGCCGCTTCTTCGAGAGCGTGGACCCGGAGGACGTGCGCCTGCGCTTCTTCGCGCCGGTGAAGGAGTTCAGCCACGCCTTCCTCGCCCGGCTGACCCAGCTCGACTATGCCCGCGCCATCGCCTTCGTCGCCACGGATATCGGCAGCGGCGCCATGCTCGGGGCGGTGCGCCTGCATGCCGACGCCAACCACGAGAGCGGCGAATACGCGATCCTCGTCGCCTCGACGCTCAAGGGCGCGGGGCTCGGCTACGCGCTCATGCGCCTGATGATCGACTGGGCGCGGGCGGAAGGCATCCGCCGGATCGAGGGGACCGTGCTCGCCGAGAACCGGCCGATGCTGGCGGTCTGCCGGCGGCTCGGATTCTCGGCGAAGCCCGACCCGGAGGACGCGGCGCTTGTGAAGGTCTCCCTCGACGCCGCGCCGCCGGCGGGCTGAGCGCTACTCGGCTTCGACGGCCGCGCGCGCCGTGGCGGGCGCGCTCGTCTCGGCGGACGGGACGTCCTTGCGCCAGCGGTTCGCGGGGGGGCGCCGCACCGATCCCTTCTCGACCTCGCCGGTGGAGGCGGAGATCCGCTTGGCCTTGGCGTTGAAGTCCGCGAGGGACATCGACGGCGCGCGGCCCGTGGGAATGATACGTGTCATCAGGCTTTCCAGATCATCGGCCCAAGGCACGGGATCGCGCGGAGGGAATATCATCATAGCATATCCGTAATCTCGACGAGCTTCGTATTTTCATCTCGCCAAAGTTCAAAAAATCCTCGCCGCGCTTGATTTGTGGGGTGTGAAGGTTTATCTGGATGAAATCGGTTCGAGGCCGAGGTTTTCGGTCTTTCCCGCCCCTCAGGGGCGCGCCTGATTTCCTCATCATCTTTCGATCGACGATGGGCCGCGCGGGGCACGCGCGGGCTATCCATACGAACTCGTCACACCAGGACTTCCCATGAGCATCGGCACCGTCAAGTGGTTCAACGATCAGAAGGGCTTCGGCTTCATCCAGCCGGATGACGGCGGCAAGGACGTGTTCGTGCACATCTCCGCCGTGGAGCGCGCCGGTCTGCGCGGCCTCGTCGAGGGCCAGAAGATCTCCTACGAGCTGGAGACCGACCGCCGCTCCGGCAAGCAGGCCGCCGGCCAGCTCCAGGCCGCCTGATCGGCCCGTCCGGGCACGACGCACGCGTTCTCGAAGCCGCTCCGGCAGGGGCGGCTTCTTCTTTATCGGGCCGGTCTTCGCCGCCGCGTCCCCAACCAGGGCATCTCGTGAGCTTTCTCGCCGATTCGACGCTGACCGACCGCCTCCAGGCCGCCGCCAAGGCCCGCGCGGCGACGCGCCTGCGCTTCCTGAACCGCCCCGGCGCGGACGACCCGGCCGTGCAGGCCCGGCAGGCGGAGCGCAAGGCGATCGTCGAGGCCCGCGATGCCCGTGCCGCGGAGCGCGAGGCCGCGCGCGTCGCCGAGGAGGAGCGCAAGGTCCTCGCCGCCCTGGCGGAACAGGAGGCCGAGATCGCGCGCAAGGCCGCCGAGGCGGCCGCCGCCGCCGAGCGTGGCCGGGCGGCCCTGGCCAGGCAGAAGGAAGAGCGCGACGCGCGCTACGCCGCCCGCAAGGCGAAGATCAAGGCCCGTCGCTGACGGGCGCTTGGCCCGGTTCAAGCCCGAGAGGGGGCGGGCCGGGGAAGGGGGAGCCGGCCTCGCGGAGGGGCGGGCTCGGACGACATCGGTTCGTCACGGGAATCGGCCGCCCCGTCCGGGAGCGGTCCGTCGTCGGGGGAGGCCCCGAGGGACGACTCCACGGAAGGCTCACATGTCCCACAAGTTCAAGGTCGGCCAGCGCGTGCGGCGCGCCCGCGTCGGATATGCCGAGGGCAAGTCCGCCGTCGGCGACATCTGCCAGGTCCTGCGTCTGATGCCGGATGACGGGACGGGCGAGCCGTCCTACCGCATCCGTTCGGACGGCGCCGGTGGCGAGCGGGCCGTCCGCGAAGGCGAGCTCGTCGCCGCCGGCTGAGCCGTCCGCCCATCGACCGCAGGATGCGAGAAGGCCCGCGCCGGGAAACGGCGCGGGCCTTCTCGTCGTGCGAGGGGATGCGCGGCGAGGGCTCAGTGGCCGTCCTGCGTGGATTCGCGGGTCGCCTCGTAGAGGAACCAGGTGCGGCGCTCGGCCTGGTCGATCCACTCCTCCAGCAGGCTGGTGGTGGAGACGTCGTTGGCCTCGTCGGTGACCTCGTGCAGCTCGCGCATATGGGCGACGAGCGCCTTGTTGTCGTCGCGCAGCTCCTTGAGCATGTCGAGCGGGCCGACATAGGCGTCGTCGTTGTCGGCGACGCGCTTCAGCTTGTCGGCCTGCCCCAGGGATTTCAGCGCGGTGCCGCCGATCTTGCGGGCGCGCTCGGCCACGTCGTCGATGATGCCGAAGATCTGCTCCCCCTGCTCGTCGAGGAGCAGGTGGTAGTCGCGGAAATGCGGGCCGCTCATGTGCCAGTGGAAGTTCTTGGTCTTGATGTAGAGCGCGAAGAGGTCCGAGGTCAGCACCGCGAGACCTTCGGAAATCGTCTTGACGTCGTTCGGATCGAGGTCGGTCGGGGTGTTCAGGCGATCGCTGCCGATGCGGCTGACGGGCTTGGCCTTGGCCATGGGAAACGCTCCGTGTCGGAAAAAACCGTGACTGGCGCCGCCCCGATGGCCCCGCGCGCGCGGAGCGGGATGCGGCGGCACCGCTCGCTCGGCAAAAGCCTCGCGCGGCCCGATTGTTCCGGCACGCAGGACCGCCCTGCGGGACTCGCGGGGGTGGTTTCCTATCGGTGCGCGTGAATCCCGCCTCAGCCGCGCGGTCCGACGAGGCCCGGCGGCAGCAGCGCCGGCTCGCCCGAGCGTGCCGTCGCGCGGGGAGAGGGCAGGGGGGCCGGACGCGGCGCCTGCGCCCGCGCGTCCGGTCTCGGCGCCTCCGCCTTCGCCTTGGGGGGAAGGGCCCCCGCCCCGGCGGCCGATGCGGGCTTGCGCGGCGCGATGGAGCCGGTGGTCGTCACCTCCGGGGCGCCCTCCCTCGGCCGGGGAGCGGCCTTCTCGGCGGAGGTCGCGGGGGTGTCGAGCCCGTAGATGTCGTCGCGGAACTGCGCCCGCCCGTCCGGGGTGGCGTAGCCGGTGAGATAGACGAAGGTCACGGGGATCGGCTTGCCGAGCTTGATGTCGCGGCGCTCGCCGCCGGCGATGCCGGTCTCGATCTCGATCGGCCCCCAGGACGAGCCCGGCCCGTTCGGACCCTCGACGCCCTGGAGCAGCCAGCCGATCAGCTCCTTGACGCCGCCGACCCGCACGCAGCCATGCGAGTGGAAGCGGATGTCGCGGGTGAAATACGACTTCGCCGGGGTGTCGTGCATGTAGACCGCGTGGCGGTTCGGCATGTCGATGCGCACCTGGCCGAGCGAATTGTCGAAGCCCGGATCCTGCCGCAGGGTGTAGTTGACGGCCTTCTCGCCCTTCCAGTCGATGGACGACGCCTCGACCTCCTGGCCCTTCCCGTCGAGCACGCGGATGTGGTTGCGGGCGAGCCAGCCGGCATCTTTCCGCATCTTCGGGATGATCTCGTTCCTCACCACCGAGACCGGGAGCGTCCAGGTCGGGTTGAAGTTCACGTCGGTGATCCGCGTCTCCACCGAGGGCGTCATCTTGTCGGGGCTGCCGACCACCGCGACGTAGCGGCGCGCCACGCTGCCGCGCTCCACCGCCTCGACGGCGGCCGAGGGGATGTTCACGACGACGTAGCGCTCGCCGAAGGGAAAGTTCGAGCCCATCAGCCGCGCCGCCGAGGCTGAAAGCTGTCGCTGGCGCACGGCCGCCGGCACGTTGAGCGCCGCGAGGGTGCGCCTGCCGATGGTCCCTGTCTCCTCCAGCCCGTGCCGGGCCTGGAAGGATTTCAGCGCCTCGACCAGCGGCGGGTCGAAGCGGTCGCTCGCCGGGGCGTCGGCGGGCAGGTCGCCGGTCAGGGTCAGGTGATGGCGCAGCGAGGGAATCGCCGGATCGCGCATCCCCGGCTTCGGGGCGAAGCTTGCCGGCAAAGCGTCCCAGCCGCCGGCCTCCGCGAAGGCCTGATAGCGGTCGGCCATCTTCAGGGTGTCGAGGAAGGTCGCGGGGCTTAGGGTCGGCACCGGATCGGCCGAGACGCGGGCATAGACGAGGGGCGCCGCCTCGCGGCTCTTCGTGGCGGCCTGCCCCGCCGAAGACGATGGAGCGGCGGCGGCCGGGGCGGCCTCCGGCGGCAGGGCCGGAGCCGGCGCGGCAGGCGCCGGGGCCTCCGCGCGGGGCGGCTCGGCCCGGCGGATCTCCTGGGGCGCGGCGGGAGCCGGCGGCGCGGCCGGCTGCGGCTGCTGCGCGAGCGCTCCGCCCAGGGCGAGGCACAGCGCCAGCGGCGAGGCGGCGAGCGCCCGGCGCGAGGACGCGAGGGCGGAAAGACGCGACGTCATCGCTTGATACTCGAACGACACGGGGCCGCAGAATGAGCGGCGAGGGTTAACCAATCCCTCCCGCCGCGATGCGGTGTCCGGCGGCGGCCAGTTACAAAATTTCGTATTCGCGAGAGGGGATTAATCGCGATCTCGAAGGGTTCGGTTAACCAAGCCGGCGCAGCGTGGCCTCTCGGTTTTGCACTGCGGCACAGATGGGCGGCGCAGTTGGCCCGCCCCCCGAACGGAAAGACCTTCCCGATGCGACTTTCGCTGAAGACATTGCTCGCGGGGCTGTTCGGCATCCTCGCCGTGATCGCCGTGGGTCAGGGCATCCTGGCGATCGTCGCGCTGAACCGGATCGACGCCGCCGTCCACGACGTCACCGGCAACTGGCTCCCCTCGGTGGACGCGCTCAGCAATCTCAGGGGATCGATCTCCTCGACCCGTACCCAACAGTACCGCTATCTGACGGCGACCAGCGACGCGGAGCGCGCGCAGGTCCTGCGCGATATCGACGACAACGCCCAGGCCGTGGGCAAGGCCCGCAAGGTCTACGAGCCGCTGATCTCCGACGATGCGGAGCGGCGCCTCTACGACGACTTCTCCCAGAGCTGGGACGCCATGCATAAGGCGTGGCTGGCCGTCCTCGCGACCGCCGAGGCGGGACGCTCCGCCGAAGCGATCGTCCTGTTCCGCAACGAGGCGCGCAAGCCGTATGTGGCGATGAACGAGGCCATCGCCAAGGATGCCGCCTTCAACCGTGACGGTGCCCTCGCCTCGGCTGCGGTGATCCGCTCGGCCCAGGACGGCGCCCGGATGACGACGCTGGTGGCCCTCGTGGCCGTGATCGCGGCGGCCCTGGGCGCCATCGCCTTCGGCTTCCTGGGCATCGCCCGCCCCATCGACCGCATGACGCGGGCGATGCGGGCCCTGGCCGGCGGCGACGCCACCGTCGCCGTCCCCGGCGCCGGGCGCCACGACGAGATCGGCGCCATGGCCGGCGCCCTCCAAGTGTTCAAGGACAACCTCGTGCGCACCCGCGCGCTGGAGGAGGAGACGGCGCTCGCCCGTGCCGGCGCCGAGGCTCAGCGCCGTGCCGCGATGCTGGAACTCGCGGATGGGTTCGAGCGTGCGGTGGGGTCTGTTCTGGGGATGGTTGGGTCTGCTGCGGCGCAGTTGCAGGGCACCGCGCAGGCGATGAGCGCCACGGCGGGCGAGACCGCCAGTCAGTCGACCACGGTGGCCGCCGCCGCCGAGGAGGCCGCCTCGAATGTCGGCACGGTCGCCGCCGCCGCCGAGGAGCTGGGCTCGTCGGTCCAGGAGATCGGCCGTCAGGTCAGCGGCTCGGCCGA